>CAZKUR010000001.1:0-5653 GCA_964556005.1 uncultured Ignavibacteriaceae bacterium
TTTCACTCCCCTTCCCTATTGCCAGCAACCCTCCCATTTTTCTTTTACTAATCGCTTTCTCATTATAAATTATAACTCTTACATTTGCTTTAGTTAATCTTTGCTGAATTTTACTTGTAAAAATATCGGGCGTTAAATTATTAGCAGGTTCATTTTGAAGGTCACGTGTAAAATATAAACCATCTATTACAAATTTTGTTCGAGCAACTGCAGTTTTTAATTTCTGTAAATTATCGGAATAGAAAAATATATTTAACTCTCTTTTCGATATTTTATCTTTTTTATATTTATCAAAAGAATAATTGCCGAGATAAACTCCTTCTATAAAACTCTGATAGTAATATTCCTCATCCTGGAAAAACTTTTTGAACAAGGAAAATTTCGGAATGAAAATATGGAGGCTGTTTAAGGATTTGTTTTTTAAAGTAGGAATAAACCCCGCTAAATAATTCCTGAAAAAATCCACGGAGAAATTTTCTTCGGTATTAACTTTTGAAATCTGAAGTTCTTCCGGCTTTCCGTCAGGTTTTGAAATAGTAATTTCATTACAGTCTTTGCTTAAAAAACTCTTTCGTTGCAGCCGCGATAATTCCACATTAAAAATTTTCTCAAGGTTTGTTAAATCATCTTTCAGTTTTTTCCCATCTATTAAATATCTCAAACTGATTGACAACGGCTTATACGAAATTTTCTTTCCAACCGGCTGTATATTTATTTTAAACATTTTTTAACCTTTTTTATGGTAGATACTCAACAGCTTTATTTAATATCTTAGGTAAATATTCATCCAATTTTTTATCATAAATTCTGGTACCGGCAGCATTGATGTGACCTCCGCCGCTAAATTCGGATGCGAGCTTATTAACAGGTATTATTCCTTTAGAACGGAAGCTCACTTTAAAACCCTGCTTTAACTCTAAAAATAAAAGTCCTATTTGAACATTTTCAATCGATAATGTAAAATTCACAAATCCATCCGTATCGTATTCCAAAGCATTTGCATTATTAAAATCCTTTTGCGATAAAATCATATATGCGATCTGTTTTTTTTCTCCGAAAACTTGTAAACTTTCTAATGCTCTGCCTAACAATTTAATCTTGCTCATTTTGTTTTGATCGTATACATAATCAAAAACTTCTCCGGGTGTAACGCCAAACTCCAATAACTCCGCTATTATCCGATGCAGTTCCGGCGTTGTTCGTTCGTAACGGAAGGAGCCTGTATCAGTCATTATTGCAGTGTAAATAGGATAAGCTAAATCATAATTCATCTGAACAATTTTGGTTCGTTTGATGAAGTCGTATATAATATGCCCGGTGGCGCTGTATTTAACATCGACGAATTGATAATCGAAAACGTTTTCGGTATCCTGGTGATGATCGATGCAGATCTTCTTTTTAGGTGAGTTTAAAAAATAATCTCTAATTTGAGTAAGCCGTTCGATACGGTTAAAATCAACAGCTATTATTAAATCAACATCATTAAAAATATTTTGATGAACTTCAGGATCGAATGTCTCTATTTTGTCTTTTTTGTCCAGAAATTTTAAACTGTAGGGTGTTTCGCTTCTGTTTACTATTCTTACATCTTTTCCCAACTTAATCAATAAAAGATAAATTGCGATTTCAGAACCGATAGCGTCGGCATCAGGATTAACATGAGTTGTTATTAAAAATTTCTTATTATCTATAAAAAGATTTTTTAACTCTTCGAAATCAATCATTAACTCTTAATAAGATTTTAAAATTAAACAATAAAGATAAGTAAAATATTTGATTTTGGCAGGAATGATTGATAAAAAATTTTTTCACTTGGTGGTATCAGGCAAATCATAATCCGTAAATATTAATGCTTTACAATAAATTGTATCAGGCAATACTAATTTAATAATATATTTGCCGGCTCTTATTTTTAACTTTTGAAAACCAATTGTGTAAGTACCCGTTTGAAAATATCCTTCTTGAAATTTATAACAAGAACTTTCGTCGGCGTTGCAAAAATATAATTTAACGGAATCCGGATGTGATAGATTGAAAGGTAACTCAGTCGGAGGAGAAAACGGATTCGGATATTTTAAATAATCGGAATTATATTCGGTTTTTCTTATTACATCTTTCAAGTTATTTCCGAGATTCCATTCATAGCTTGATGGTTCTGCATAAGCTTTGACATTGCTGGAATCAATTACTTTCATCATGGTCAGCCTATTAACCTCTAAACTTGCGCATTGTGATTTCTCAGATTGAATAGTTGAACATTTGTAAAATCCGAATAGGAGCAGAATTATAAAAAACCATTTCATTTTGTATCTCCCCTAAGAAAGATTTTAATTTTTATATTAGATTATAATGGTTAACAACTTAAATATAAGATTGCAAATTTTCAAAGTATTTTTTATATAACTCCTTCGGAATATCCGTCCTTTTCTTTCTTTTTAATCCAAGGGTGTTAGCACAAGCTATAATATTTTCCCCCTTCGGGGAATTGAACTGCTACATTTAATTATATCTCTATTTAACGAATTATCTCTTATATTTATGTTTTATTTTAACTGGATTTTTATTCGACCAAATTCCCCGGATAACAATCATTATTAATTTATTAAAAACATTTTAATTACCGAATATAGAGGCAAATGGATCTCATCAAATATTTAATTGATCTTTTCTTGCACCTGGATCAGCATCTTCTTGAAATTATTAATCAATACGGTACTTTTACTTACGCTATTTTATTCGTCGTAATATTCGCAGAAACAGGTTTAGTATTTACACCTTTTTTACCAGGCGATTCTCTTCTTTTTGCAGCAGGTGCTTTTGCGGCAAAAGGATCGTTTAACGTAATTTTACTTTTCGTTCTTTTAGGCGGTGCATGCATTATCGGTGATACAGTAAATTATTGGATAGGAAATTTTTTGGGGCCGAAAGTTTTTGAAAAAAAAATTCGCTTTTTAAATAAAGAGCATCTCGAAAAAACCCACAAATTTTTTGAAAAATACGGCGGGAAGACAATTATAATTGCGCGATTTATTCCTATTGTTAGAACATTTGCTCCTTTTGTAGCCGGTGTTGGAGCAATGACGTATTCTAAGTTTATTATCTACAATGTTGTAGGCGGAATATTATGGAGCGCTTTGTTTATTTACGGAGGCTACTTTTTTGGTAATATTGATTTTGTTAAACATAATTTTTCAGTTGTTATTCTTGCAATAATATTTATTTCTATTTTGCCTGGAATTGTTGAGGGATTCAGAAAATTTTACGGTAGAAAAAAAGCCGGAAGTTTGGACTAAATTCTTTAAGCTGCCTTAAGGTAGTTCATATCAATTTATAGTACCAATCTTAAAGGTTACTTTATTTTAAAATACTAATATTAATTCCGTAAAATTCTTTACCTGTTAACGGAATTCATTAAAGCAGCCGGATATCTTGTACCTGCTGCAGCTCCGATAGGAGCAGCTTCATTAATTCGCTTCAAATCGTCATCGCTTAACTTAATTTCAATAGCTTTTAAATTTTGTTCGAGTCTTTCTTTATGTTTTGTACCTGGAATGGGAACAACATACTTCCATTGGGCTAAAAGCCATGCTAAGGCTAATTGTGCAGGTGAGCATTTTTTTTCTTCTGCAATGACTTTTATTTTTCCTATTAGCTTTAAATTTCTGTCAAAATTATCTCCCTGGAAACGAGGCATATTTCTTCGCAGATCATTTTGTGGAATATCATCAGGTTTATTAAAATCTCCCGTTAAAAATCCTCTACCCAAAGGTGAATAAGCTACCAAACCGATTCCAAGCTCACGGCAAACAGGCAAAACATCTTTTTCAGGTTCTCGGGTCCATAAGCTGTATTCGGTTTGAAGCATTGTAAGCGGATATTCGGCATGAGCGCGACGCAGCGTTTCAGGTCCTGCTTCGGATAATCCGGCAAATCGGATTTTCCCTTCTTTAGCAAGTTCACCTAAAGTCCCGACAGTTTCTTCAATTGGTACATTTGTATCCACACGACTAGGATAATAAAGGTCGATGTATTCCACGCGAAGCCTTTGAAGGCTATAAGACAGAAAATTTCTAATAGATGAAGGCCGTGCATCAAATCCTAGAAATCTTCCGTCATGATTACGCAAACCTCCGAATTTGATTGAGATAAAAACTTTATCACGCGGAATATCTTTAATTGCCTCACGTATTAATTCCTCATTGTGTCCCATTCCATAAAAATCTCCAGAGTCTAAAAAATTAACTCCAAGATCAATAGCGTGTTTTATGGTTGAAATACTTTCTGAATCATTTCTCTGCCCGGTATAAAAAGAAGACATACCCATGCATCCTAATCCTAAAGCCGATACTTTTGCTCCTGAGTTGCCTAATTTGCGATATTCCATTTAGCCTTACTCCTATTCAATAATTGATTTACAATGTTGATTTTATCTGAAATGATTTTACGGAAATAAAAATTAATAAATACTTTTAGAAAATAACTTGCTGCACAACAAGGTATTTAAAATCTGTATTTTTATTTCGAGGAACAGGATGCGGTATTTTTATCGGAAGGATTATAGAATATTCATGCAGATATTTAAATGAACTATTTTTTTAGTCCAGAACTAATTCTCTATTATAAATGAAATCAAATGAAAATGTTTTTTTTGTCGTTCTTTGTTCGATGTACTCGGCTATGTTTTTCAAACGCTGGGGTATTTTTAAGATTTTTTCCTGTGATATTGAAGCACTCTCATTCAACCCGCTGAATTTTTCAATCTCCCAAAATTTTATAACTTCTTCGACAATATTTTTATAATCCCATGGGCCATAGATTCCGGCTCTCCTGACTACATCAGAGATTTCTCTAAAATCAGTAATAGAAGCGCCTGGCATTTCAATTGAAGGCATTATACTTACTGCTGATTGAAGAGCACTTTCCGGATCAAGCTTTAAAATTTCTTTGAAAACATTCCGGTAAAACAAAAAATGCTTTGCCTCATCGACCGCAATATTATTAAGAATACCGGAGATAAGCGGTTCATTCCTTAAAGCGAGTTTCCCGGTATTTTTATGAGAAATTTGTGTTGCCCTTTCTTGTAAAGTAGTATATACAAAAACCCTATATGGATCATGATTCCATTCAGGATTAAAGCCCGAGTTTTGATAACAAAACTGCAATTTTTCAATTTCTTTAAAATTAAAAATTCGGCTGTCTCTTGCATAATCTCTTAACACTCCGCCATGCCGGTCTTCTTCTGCCGTCCACATGTTATTCCATTTGGACCAAAAACTATCATCTCCCAAATGTTTTGCAATTATACGATGAAAATGCGGCAATCCTTCTTCAGTTAATAAATTTATTGCAAGAGCAATCCTAACCGGGTCTTCGACACCTTTTACCCTTTTTCTAAGGTTATTTATTATTTCATTTTGATCATCATTCATTTTCTCATCTGCCGGTAGGAAGTCGCTTGAGAACCATAAATTTCTTTTTGCAATATGTTCCTCCATCCACACTTTTACTTTTGGTTCAACCTTATTTAACACTGCTTTTTTATTTAATGATTCTATCTCAAGTGCATAACTTTCATTGGTATTGCTGTACATTTTTCGTCCTTCTATTATTAATTGAACCTTATTCGCTGAGGCTTAAATTGAATTAAGATAAT
>CAZKUR010000001.1:5663-100881 GCA_964556005.1 uncultured Ignavibacteriaceae bacterium
ATGGTATTCATTAGAGGTAATTTTGTACGGTTACCAATAGAGGAAGATCTGTTCTGAACAATGAAGATAATGAGACAGGATGCAAGGACAGGAATAATCCATTTTATTAAATCCCTGGAATATAGGTAAGTGATAATTAAAAGTAAAAGATACAAATCTAAAGCGGTACTATTTGTAAAAGTTGTGTAAAAATAATAAACGAGATTATGCATAACTTAAAAAGTAACCGGCAAATTAATTTATTGGCTTTATAAGTTTAGTAAATAATGATTTATAAATTATTTTTAGATGAAAGACAGGTAGAAAAATTTTCATTTCTTTTAAAATAATAATCCCCCGTTTTATTAATAAACTTTTATCAATAAACGGGGGAAAGAAATATAAAATAATATCTATTATTTCAGAACCATCATCTTTTTAACAGAAACATGATTGCCTGCACTTAGTCTATAGAAATAAACACCGCTAACTAATCTTGATGCATTCAATTGAACATTATAGTTGCCTGCATCTACGTTACCATTCACTAAAGTCATAACTTTTTGGCCGAGTGAATTATATATTGATAAGTTAACAATTCCTTTTTCAGGAATCGAATAACTAATCATTGTTGCCGGGTTGAACGGATTAGGATAATTCTGATTTAAGTTGAAAGTAATCGGAGTTTTTACACTCATTTCAACTTCTTTAGAATAACGATAAGTTCCGTTGAAATCGATTTGCTTCAACCTATAAACATAATTACCCTTTGTTACTTTTGTATCTGCATATGAATAATTATGCTGTTCGGTTGTTGAACCGTTGTCGATATTTTGCCCTCCATCTGGTAGAACTCCGGATGAAAAATCCTTAGAGAATACAACCGATGTTGAATTTATTGGTGTCGGTGGAATTTTAGCAATTTTTGCTTTCTGCAAATAAGGATGAATAAGGTTTAATTGAGATTCGGTTAGTTTATAACCCTTATTGTATTGTGAAAACAAATTATTAATTGCACTTTTGTTCTGCGGAAGAATTTCCGCGGATGTAAAAAGAAAACAGAAAACCAAAACTGGAATAAAGCATTTGGAGATGGAATGGAGGGAGAATAAATTTTTAAGAATAAAGATTTTGATATAAGACTTTTCAACAATCCTATAAAAGAGAATATATTGCTCTATTAAATTGTTCTAACACCTCTTAATACTCATTTATTAATTGATCAAAAGTTATTTTTAAATGCCTCCATTTATTAATCGACGACATTTTATGTCAGCATTAATAATTAGAACTAATTCACCATGTATCAAGAAATATTAATTTAATATTTAATTAATTTTTTCAAATCTTATGTTTCAAGAATAGACGCTCAAAATGAGATTCTATTTTTTATCAGATAAAGATTCATCACCGAAAAATTTAAAAAAAATTTTTACATACGTATTGAGAAAATATTTCATGAAAAATTTACCTAATAAAAAAAATTTTATCAGTAAATATTTTTCAACCCTTATTTATAAATAAAAATGAAAGGATGAAAATTTTTATTCCAAATGGTATGTATATTGCTACTTGTCAACATATTTTTGGAGGGATAATTAATTAAAAGCAGTTCTAATTCTAGTTACATTAATTAATTATCCAATAACGAATTCAGGGATCAAATCATGAAAATCTTGTCAGTTCTATCAATTCTATGTTTCGCATTTTTATTAGCATCTTGTACACAAACAGAAAATAGTAGTTCACCGGTAGCACCAATTTTTAACAAAACCACTGAAGCTCCCGGTATAAATACACATAATCCTTATCCATTTCCGCTATTGACTTCTTTTAAAACTTATCAGACTAAAAGCTGGAACTCTGCTTCACAAGCAAATCAAGTTACGGTTATGTTAATGAAGTCTTTACCGGTAAAAAGTATTACCTTCGCAGTAGTTGAATATTATTCACCGGGACCGGCTGCCAATATGCAAAAAGTGATGACTTTTCTTTACTATCAATCCGGCGACCGTGTAAATGTTCCTGTAACCCCGGGTAAAAAAATATATGATATCAAAATTTACGGATTAGTTGGCAACTCGGTAGATGTTAACTCTCTGTATAATGATTTCCAAAAATTCAATAATGTAAAAATTGATCAATGGAAAACTTCCGGCAAAACAATTACAGTTACCGCATCAAATAATATAAACAATGTCAGTCAGGTTTATGCTGAGATACAATATAATAATGAAAGCGTGCTCGTATTTATGCAAAAGCCGTCTACTCCGACTTTTACAATTCCGAACTTCGGCAGCAGTACTATAACTTCAGTTACACTGTACGGATTGCAAATTCCAATTACGCCAAGTGGATTTTAAAAGCTCATTTACTGTTTGTAAGATGCGATCTTAAAATAATGAGATGATCCAGCTAAATACTCTAACTATTGATAAAGTTGGACTGTTCATGAAACCCGGCATACTGTTATTCTTCTGCCGGGTTTTTATTTTTTAAATTATCATTCAGCTTTTTTTGAATTAGTATTTTTGTCTTTCCACCTGCGCCTTAGCTTTGGTAAATAAATCCAATTTTAACTTTGATTTTTTACTTCAACTGCATCCACAAGTAAGAATAAACCAACGCACTTTCATAAGCTCTTTGCTTATTCGTAACACCTGCAGAATGTCCACCTTCAGTATATTCATAAAAATAAACCGGTTTATTCATCGCTTCCATTTTAGCAGCCATTTTTCTTGCATGCGCCGGATGAACCCTGTCATCGCGTGTTGAAGTCATGAAAAGAACTTTAGGATAATTTTTATCCTTTGATAAATTCTGATAAGGAGAATATTTTTTAATATATGCCCAATCTTCGGGTTTATCGGGATTGCCGTACTCGCCCATCCAACTTGCACCGGCTAATAATTTGTTGAATCGTTTCATATCGAGCAGAGGCGATTGACAGACAACTGCGCCGAATAATTCAGGCCGCTGCACGAAAACAGAACCAACAAGCAAACCGCCGTTGCTGCCTCCCATTATCCCTAATTTTTTTGGTGACGTTACTTTTCTTTTTATTAAATCTTCGGAGACAGCTATCATGTCTTCATTTACTTTGTGGCGGTTTTCTTTAATCGCACTTAAATGCCACTTTGGCCCAAACTCACCTCCGCCGCGTAGATTGGCAAGCGCAAAAACTCCACCTTTTAACAACCATGCATTACCCATTATTGCGGAATAAAAGGGCTGCATTGAGATTTCGAAACCTCCGTATGCATAAAGCAATGTAGGATTAGTACCGTCGTATTTTATATCTTTTGATTGAATGATGAAATAAGGAATCTCTGTACCGTCTTTTGATGTAGCTTCATATTGCTTAACCTCAAAATTACTTGCATCGAAAAATTCCGGCAGGCTTTTTACTTTTGTTATCTTTCCACCTTCGGAAACAAAATATAAACTGGTAGGAGTTAGAAAATTGGTAAATGTAAAAAAGAAATTATCCGATTGATCATCAGTTGAAGCAATACCTATTGTTCCAAAATCCGGTGCATTTATTTTTTGACCCGACCAATTTCCGTTATTAAAATCATATTTATAAAGTTCACCTCTTACATTATTTAGTTTATTTACCAATAAAAAATTTTTCGTGTGTGCTATTGAAACAATGCTTTCACGCTCACCGGGGTTATAGATTAAAGCAAAGTCTCTATCTCCTTTTAAAAACTTATCATAATCTATGCTTATTAAAGAACCCTGCTTATATGTTTTTCCGCCTGCACTCCAATCCGATTTTAACTGCAGAAGAATCTGGTTTTTAAATACGCCGTCGAATTCTACATCTTCCGGGAAATCAAGCTTGATTAACTTACCGTTTTCCAAAACGTAATAATAACCTGTGTAAAAAGTTATACTGCGATTTACAAATTCATAATTTCTTTCAGGAGTGTTCACCGTATAAGCAGAGACAGCGACATCAGTTGTGTCGCCTTCGAAAACTGTTTTTGCTTCACTCAACGGAGTTCCTCGTTTCCAGATTTTTGCAATCCTCGGGTAACCTGAATTTGTCATTGAACCTGTACCGAAATCCGTCATTACAAACATTGTGTTCTTATCAATCCATGAAATAAAACCTTTTGCCTCAGGCAGGCGAAAACCATCTTTAATAAATTGTTTAGTCTTAAGATTAAATTCTCTTATTTCAACGGCATCAGCTCCGCCCCGGGACAAATTTAACATGCAAATATTATTTTCAGGGTAAAGCATATTGGCGCCTTTATATGCCCACTTAGTATTTTCAGCTTTAGATAAAGTATCTATATCCAAAACAGTTTCCCATCTTGGTGAAGACTTTAAATATTCTGTTAAAGTAGTTCTTCTCCAGAGTCCTCGTTCATTTAAGCTGTCCTGCCAAAAATTATAAATATAATTTCCGACAATATTCGGATAGGCAATTCTTTCCTTAGAATTAGCTATCTCAAGATTTTTTTGATAAATCTTTTTGAAATCAGGATATTTTTCCAACGCCGAAACGGTTATTTTATCCTGGGCTTTTACCCACTCCATTGATTTGGCTCCGTCAATATTTTCAAGCCACATGAACGGATCTTTTGCTTGCTGAGCAATTATTTGACTGAAACTAAGTACTACACCTAATAACAATGAATTTATGATTAAACGATATTTCATTTTTTACCTCCCGACTGATTAAAAATATGATGTACTAAATTAAACAGTTTTTCGTTAAGGTATTCTTGATGACGAAATAATTTTGATTATCTATTTAAACTTGAAGATTTGGGAAAATAAAGGAAGAGAATAAAGTGCAAAACCGTTATTGATAATCATCAAGTTCGAAAAATATTATAATCAAATTTATTTAATTTAGAGCCAACAGTTAAAAATAGTAAGGAAGGAAAGTTGAAAAACCAATATAATGTAATTGTAATAGGAAGCGGACCCGGCGGAGAAGGCGCCGCTATGAAATGTGCAAAAGAAGGCTTGCATGTTGCAATGTGTGATTACTTTTCAATGGTGGGTGGAAGCTGTACACATACAAGCACCATTCCCAGCAAAGCATTACGGCATGCAAGCCAGATACTGTATGAAAGCAATGGCCTTGAGAAAGCAAATTTTCAAACTTTATTAAAAAGAGCCGATAAAGTAATTCATGAACAATTCAAACTTAGAAAAAGTTTTTACGGAAGAAATCTTGTTGAAATAATTGATGGAAGAGCAGCATTTTTAGACGCGAATACAATTTCAGTTAAACTCTCAAACGGTGCCGAAGAAACTTATACATCGGATTATTTTATAATTGCAACCGGTTCGCGGCCGTATCATCCGGGTAATGTTGATTTTTCTCATCCGAGAATTTTAGACAGCGATACGATTTTGAATTTAAAAGATAACCCCCGTTCACTTACAATTTACGGTGCAGGTGTAATCGGATGTGAGTATGCATCAATATTCAGAGGTTTGAGAATAAAAGTAAATTTAATAAATACCCGTGATAAGCTGCTTGATTTTCTTGATGACGAAATTACAGACGCACTTAGCTATCATCTTAGGGAAAACGGCGTTATCCTCAGGCATAATGAAGAATATGAAAAAGTAGAAGCGGATGATGACGGCGTGACGGTTTATTTAAAATCCAACAAAGAAATTCGCACAGATTATCTGCTGTGGGCACAAGGCAGAACCGGGAATTCAAATGATATGGGTTTGGAGAAACTCGGAATTAAAACAGACAGCAAGGGTTCAATCAAAGTTAATGAATTCAGCCAAACTCAACTTCCAAATATTTACGCCGTAGGAGATATAATCGGGTTTCCGAATCTTGCAAGTGCATCTTATGACCAAGGAAGATTTGCCGCTACTCATCTTGTATTCGGTAAATGCGATCACAAGCTTGTTGAATTTATTCCAACCGGGATTTATACTATCCCGGAAATAAGTTCCGTCGGCTATACGGAAGAACAATTGACAAAAGATAAAATTCCGTATGAAGTCGGGCATTCGTTTTTCAGGCATTTAGCTCGTGCACAAATAACCGGCAGAACTACCGGAATGTTAAAAATTCTTTTTCACAGGGAAACATTGCAGATACTCGGTGTGCATTGTTTTGGCCATGATGCAGGTGAGATTATTCATATAGGACAGGCAATCATGTCGCAAAAAGGTGAAGGAAATTCATTGATGTTTTTTATTAACACTACATTCAATTATCCGACAATGGCTGAGGCTTACCGTGTTGCTGCTCTGAACGGGATAAATAGAGTGAATCAATTAAAAAAATAATTGTAACTTAACTTACTGTAAATCCTTGGAAAAATGGAATGCTGGAATACTGTCCTTCGTATTTTGTTCTGTATTTCATTTTTCCTTCGATTATATAACTTGAGATTGAATATAAATTCTAAATCTCATCAAGCTAATCTTTCATTTTTCAATCTTTTAATATTTTATTTGGGCCGGGTACATCATCTCAGTAAATTCCCTATTCCAACACCGATAAAAGTTGCAATCGCATAACCGAGAGTTCCACAGAGAACAGCCGGGATTACGAGGTCTTTCCAATTTTTTGCAACAGCCATTGCAGCAGCAGTTGTCGGTCCGCCCATATTCGCATTGGAAGCAATAACAATTTCCGCAAGATCGAGCTTAAAAATTTTGCTTGCAGTTAGGATAAATAAAAGATGAATTAATAATATTACTGCTGCAAAGAGAAATAATATCGGGCCTACTTTTAACACCACATAGATATTTGCGCTTGCGCCGATAACTACAAAAAACACCTGCATCAGCAAGTACCCGATTTGATCCGCTCCTTTAATGGTTCCAATTTGTTTCGGGAAAGCTGTTGCAAGAACCACAACAATTGCAGTAATAATTAATATTCCGCTTCCCTGTATTTTAATAAGATCGGATAACTTGAAGCCAACTGCACAAATTGAAAATCCTACAGCAAGGCCTTTTGCCATATTAAATAAATCCGGCTTTTCCATTTCTATCATTTTTACATCGCCATCAGGAGTCTTTGCCTGATCTTCATATTTAGTTGAATAAAATCTTTTAAAGATTGCACTTGAAGGAATTGCAAAAAGAATTACAAAATATGTTGCCATTACAAGATTATCAGCTGCCACTCCGGCAGTCAACAGATCGCCGGCATGCAAGTGAAGCGCTGCCGCGACCGCAACATAATTCATTGATCCGCCGATATAAGTTGAGCAGAAAATTCCCGCGAGCTTCCAGCCTTCGGGACCAAGATTAAAAATTGCAAATGAGATAAAAGTTCCGATAATAGTACCGATTGCACCGAAGACAAAAGCAATTAATGTCGGGCCAGCTTCTTTAATTATTTTTCTCAGATTGGCTTTAAATAGCAAAAGTGGAATTGCCAGCGGAACTAGATACGACCAAACCATATCGTAAGCCGGTGCTTGAGTCGGAATAACCGAAATGTTTGAAAGAATAAATGCGATAATAATCGCAATTACAACTGCAGACAGCTTTGCTCCGATTTTAGTTTTTTCCGCCCACAAGCTGAATGCAGCAATAACAAAAAGAATAGCCCAAAGTCCCCAGTGTTCGTTAGCAGTAATAAGAGTTCCTTCAAACAATTTATCCTCCGGTACATGAATAAAAAATTAAGATGTGTAAAAATTAAGATAGGGTTTTATTTTAAAAGATGCTAAGAGTATGAAAATAGAATTTGAGAATTGATTTTTTCATGCTCATTCAATCTTGATGGAAAAGCATCTCACACAAACCTGAAAATTATCTATTAGTTTACTAATGTAATTTTAAAATAAATTTACGAATTAAGATATTAATTTTTAATTCTCAATAAAATTTTCAATAATTATCCTTCGGCGGCTTAATAGGCAGTGTCTTACCCGAGCTAATTATATCAACCGCCTGCTGAAATCTTCGCTGAAACATTTCTTCTGTTATACCTAATGAAAAATTTACCAGACTCTTCTTTCTGATTACAACCGTTATCATCGTATTTTCACTATCAACCGGATCGAGCCAGATACCCACAAGGTTTCCGGCCGAGACAAAGTTTTGCCCGACTGTTGTCAGCATATATGGCGGGCTGTGATGTTCTTCTATATCTCCTGAATTTTCCCAATGTAAAACAGTTTCAGATATTTCCCAGGCTTTGTCTGCCGGAACCGGATATACTTGAGCAGTGCCTTCATCTTTACTTTTTAAAATATCACTCATTGACGCACAACTATAGAAAGTAACGCATATTAAGATTAAAAATGGTATTGAAAAAATTGAACGCATTGCAGCTTATCCTGAAAATTAAATGATAATTAATTTATTCTTTATTCCTGGCTTCTAACAAAGTCGCTTTTATATACTCATAGTACTGCATATCTATCTATCACAGCAAACCAGGGAGTTATGAAGTGGTTTGCGAGTATAATTAGAAATTCTTCTTTAATTTATAATTTTATTTTCTAATTCCAAAAAAAATATTAATAATTACTCGACGGGCGGTTCAACCGGAAGCGTCTTTCCCGATTTAATTATATCGACTGCCTGCTGAAATCTGTTTTGGAAAGTAGTTTCCGTTAAGCCGGTAGCTAAATTTGTTTGAACTTTTCTTTTTGTTACTACCGTTACTTTGGTATTTTCATTATCAACAGGTTCAACCCAGACACCGATAAGGCATCCGGCAGATACGAAATTTTGTCCGACTGTTGTGAGCATATATCCTTGGCTGCGATGCTCTTCTATTGTTTCGCAGTCTTCCCATCGTAAAACAGTCATCGAAATATCCCATGCTTGATCGGCTGTTACCGGGTACGCATGTGCAGTGCCCTCATCTTTGTCTTTTAAAACGTCGCTCATGGTTGCACAGCTATATAAAGAAAGGCATAATAGAATAGAAAATGATATTAAAATAAATGTACGCATAACCGCTCCTCCTGAAAATTAAATAATATTTAATTTAACTTTTTTGCATGAATTAAAAAAATATTTTTACCGTGATTCACCTTTAAATTGATTATTTTGTGAATACGCTGCATCCGCTCCGAAACTGGAACGATTGGCATTATGGAATTCACTTTGTCTGAATAATAAAATAAGGTAAAATAAAAAGACGTAAAAATATTTCATATAATTTTTCACATGATAAAAGTAATAAGTTTTCCAAATCATCTCCATCGCTAACACTTGGTTCATATTTTTATGTATTCAATATCGCATCATCAAATTACTCAAGTTAAATTCGATCCTAATCATTGGCTAATTGCTAATAATGTTATGCATGTTACTTCCGCACCTGATAATACTTCGGAATTTAGAACTTACAGTCTTTCACAAAATTATCCGAATCCGTTTAACCCTGCTACCAAAATAAAATTTGAAATTGCAAATACCGGACATGTTAAATTAGTAGTGTATGATGTCCTGTGAAGGATAGTTGAAACACTTTTGAATGAAGCAAAACCTTCGGGAAAATATGAAGTTAACTTTGACGGCAACAGCTTACCAAGCGGAATCTACTTTTACAGTCTTGAGGCGGGTGACTTTAAGCAAGTTAAGAAAATGATCCTTTTAAAATAAAATTTTACTTCATATATCCAATAAAATTTTTGCATTTTCTGTTTATTAAAAGCAAAAGAGAGACGTTTTCTTTTGGTGTGTAAAAGATTTATCCCAAGGTTCAATGCTCATTATGTAATGAGAAGAGGCTTCATCCTCAATTAATTAAAATTAGCATCATCCAATTGGTTTATTGGTTGATTGCTCCTCCATTTTCTTATTGGCTTTAACTTCAACGATTTGTTCTGCGGCTTTTCTCTTATCGGCATTTAAAAACTCGTAGGTTGAAGCGATCATTATTGTCGTTATGCTGCCGCCGTGTTTTCTTGCCCAGAGTGAAATTTTTATAAAGACAAAAATAATGGCGATAAGAAGAGCAGTAATAAATATAATATCTAATATATCGGTATCCATAAATTTTAATTATTTAAGATTTTATATCTAACTTTTATTCAAATTTGTATTTCGGATTCAAATATTTCATATAAGTATGACAACTCATCAACTTTTTATAAAAATGATATTTTTTACCGGTGTCTATTGATAAAGAACTATGATTTAAATCCATTTTTAAAACAAACGGTGTACAATAAGTATCGTCGAATTTATAAGGCGGATAATAGTCATATACAAATCCTAAGAAATAACAAACGCTGTCAGGCAGCCAAACACAGTCGTCAATGAAAGAAAAGGGATATAAAGTAATACTATAAAGAACCGAATCTTTTATATTTACCACTTCACAATATGCATCTGCTGCTGTTCCATCAACATAAATTCCACCTTTTTTTTCTTTGATGGATATATATGCATATTTATCGGCTACAAAATTTTTACCGCGAGAGAAGTCTAATGTATTCTTCCTAAATCTTCTCTCATGGAACCATTTTCTCAAATCAATTTTATGAGGCTCTCTCCATCGAAATTTATGAGTATTTTCAATTTCAAAATTTTTTATTTCAGGAATTTTTAACTGCCAAAATTCAATCCATTTTTTGAATTTTTGATTTTTATATAATTCATTAATTTCTTTAATATCCTGGCTAAATAAATTAGAAGCAGAAAATGAAATCAACAAGATTACAAAGTATGAGAAATGCTTCATTTGGTTATTCCTAAAAATATTCATTTATGATATTTGAAGGTTTCTGAAAAGAAAAATCCTTAACATATAGTTAAAATAAATTTTTATTAAAAGAAATTTAATAATAAAATATGAGGAATATTTCAGTTTATCTTATTTAACTATTTTAATCTTGCTTTAATTTTAACCGTCATTTAATTAAAAAAGCCGGTATTTTACTTTCAAATACCGGCTGCTTGTTAATAAAGAGTTCATCAACAACAATTCAAGAATTTAAATAATAAAGATATTATTTACTTAATATCATCTTCTTTACCGAAACAAGGGTGCCGACTTTCAATTTATAAAAATAAATTCCGCTGCTTAGCCTGCTTCCGTCAAAACTCACTTCATATGTACCCTGTTGTTTTTCTTCGTTAACCAGTGTGGTTACCTCTTTTCCCAAAACATCGTAAACTTTTAAGCTCACAAAACCGGGTTTTGAGATTTCAAATTTGATCTTCGTTGAAGGATTAAACGGGTTCGGATAGTTCTGCTCTAAAGTGAAGCCGCTGACAGGATTGACTTTAACTTCAATACTTTGAGAATATTTATAAGAACCGTTTAGATCAAATTGTTTCAGCCGGTAGACATAATATCCGGCGGCAGGATTTTTATCTGTAAATGAATATGACTTAGGTCCGGATGTAGTTCCATTACCATTTACAAATCCGATATTTTCCCACCTCTGATTTTTTATACTGGATTTATCTTTTCTGTCAACTTCAAATCCCTTATTATTCGTTTCGGTTGCTGTTGACCAACAAAGATTGATATTTCCTTCAACATAATCCGCGGTAAAATTTGTGAGTTCAACAGGAAGAGTAATACCATGCGGGCCGCCTTCCTGCGGGTCGTCTCCATGACAGACCGAACATTCAATAATAGTTCCCGCCGTACCTTGCAATATTATACTTTGCAGGTTATCGTTGGCTATCCTTGTCGGCCAGATACCATGCGGGCTTCCATGGCATGCGGAACAAAATAAACCTCCATGACCGTGGGAATCTTTAAATAATTTTCCGGGTTCCGTTGCATAGTTTGAACCGTGACAAGTTCCGCATGTAGGTTCTTCAAGCCAGGGCTCACGACCATTTCGAACCGAGTTGCCCACATTGTAAAGAGTTCCATGGCAATCCTCACATATCATCGGGTTAGTCGGAGGTGGAAAATCAACCATTGCCCCGCGCAGGCATTGAGTATCCGGTCCGGGATGGCATTTGTAACAAGTTTCAATTGTATTAGGCAAACCGAGACCTGCATGTTTTAAATGAATCGCCTGTGAAAATGGCGGTGCTTCCCCATTGCCCGGGGTACCAAGTGCATTATCTGCATGACAATTAGCACAAAGTACAGGAGGAGTAAGTCCTGTAATATTTATAAAATCATCATCATGATTATTTAGAATTTGCTGCTCTGAATTGTGACATCCGGACTGTACACAGCCTATTTCATTGCTTACTGGAATTACAGCATCCGTTGTTGCTAATATTGTAGAAGAACCGGTAACCTTAGCCACAAGATGTACCAGCTGATAAGGATTTGGTGTAGTAAGGCTGCTGTCGGTATATGGTGTTAAGGGTATGCCTCTCGCATAGAAATAATTGCCCGATGTATCCAGTGTACCTGTTAATCCCTTTCCTGTTAATCCTATGTTTGGAGGAAGCGGCGCTGGAAGATTGAAAAGCTGCTGCGCATAATCCCAAAAATCTGTTTTACCCACCGAATAAGTATTGTTAGGGACTGAATATTCTATTGTTACTCCATCGGTAATTATCTGCGGAGCCTGACCGGGTACTTTTTTTATTAATTGAGCATATATGTTATTGTAAGGCGGAAGGACTGCAATCTTGGAAAAATTTTTATTTGAACAATGCATTCCGAGATCATTCCAACCAATTAATACATATGTTGTCTGTGCATGAACAGAAATCTGGACTAAAAACATAAATATCAAATATGTAATAATTTTTTTCATATCAATGACTCCCTAATTTAATAAGTGAATCTAAATTGTTATGCATCTCTGCATAAGACTCTTTATTAGTGATTAGTATTTCATTCTCCATTTTAATGACACCTGTGAGTAAAATATTTTAATAGAAGTTTTTAAATCAACTCACTCAATATGTAAAATCCATATTCTTAAATTTTAATAATTTTCTTAGCGCTCAGCTGCAGAAAACATTTTAAGTGGAAAAATCTGTCTGAAATATTTTTAAATATCATTCATCTGATAATTTGAATTTCTATTTCGACCGGGAAATTGAAGTGATATTCATTCACTAAGAGATATGGTTTTATATGCATTTTGGCTTAATTTTCAATCTATTTCTACATAAAAAATTATGATTAAATTTTTTTCACACCGGTAATATTTACTTCAATTAATATCTCATCTTTTTTATTTGTTGCTCAAAAATATTGCTGAACAGATGCTTTAAACCTTCAAATACACAAACTGAATGGCATATTAATTGATTCTAATTAGATAAAATTAAGTAATGTTGCAACGGCTCTGAAAAAATTTAAATGAAAATACAATATCTTATTCCAGCAATCTTGTTATTAGTCTCCGTTGTTCTCGTCTTATATTCCCTTTCAGTAATCAATATTACTACCGCTGTTCTTATAATTATAATTTTATTATTAATTATTTCGCTCCTCAGGTTTTACCTGTCTATCGTCAAACTAGAAAAACAGAACAGACAGTTGAGAAGAAATCATACTTCTAACGATAATTCTGAAGCACTGGAAAAAAATTATAAGCCGTTATTTGAAAATAGCCCAAACCCAATGTGGATTTATGATACAAATTCATTAAATTTTTTAGATGTAAATGGTGCCGCAGTCGCACATTATGGTTATTCGAAGAACGAATTTCTTTCAATGAAAATTGGTGAAATTATTCCCGAAAAGGAGCTGCATTTATATTTTAAAAATGCTTCTCCGGGAAGTAATTCTCACATATATTCCAATTCCCTGCATAATATTAAAAAGGGCGGAGTTATTATAGACGTTGAGTTGTCCTCACAAAATCTTACTTTTCAGAATAATATAGAATCCCGTCTAATCATAATTAATGATGTAACTGAAAAATACAAACTCATTAGAGCATTAAAGGAAAGCGAAGAACATTTCCGTACATTAACCGAAACCTCCGCTTCCAGTATATTCATTTTTAATGAAGATGGTTTTAAATATGTCAACCCTGCAACAGTGAATCTTACTGGTTTCTCCAAAGAAGATTTTATGAAGATGAAATTTTGGGATATTATACATCCCGATATGCGTGAGATTGTAAAAGAAAGAGGTAAATCTAGGTTAAATAGAAAACAAGCTGAACCACAGCATGAAGTAAAAATTCTGACCAAAGACGGCGGTATAAAGTGGTTTGAATATAAAGGATCCAATATTGAGTTTGAAGGCAAGCCCGCAATTCTCGGAAATGCTTTCGATATAACCGAACGAAAAAATGCTGAACTGTTATTAAAAGAAAGTGAAGCAAGATTCGCTGCATTTATGGATAGCATACCTATTGCTGTCTTTATCCTCGACGAGTCAAGCCGGATTATTTATGCAAATAAGTATTTTCGTAAGATTCATAATATTTTAGATGAAAACATTTACGGTCAATCATTCTATAATTCTCTATCAATTCCGAACTATCTAGCAGATAAAATAAAAGAAGATGATCAGAAGGCATTTAAAGAAGGATTGATAAATGTTACTGAAACCCTGCCTGATATAAACGGTGTTCTGCATACATTCAAAACAACTAAGTTCCCGATCCGGAATGTTAATCAAAAGATGCTGCTTGGATGTTACCAAATTGACCTAACCGAAAAGCTTAAAGCCGATGATGAGCTTCTTAAAAGTAAACAGGAATATCAATCATTTTTCGAGGATGATCTTACCAGCGATTATATTTCTACTCCGGACGGGAAATTAAAAACATGTAACACTGCTTTTCTTAGGACATTTGGATTCAAATCAATTGAAGAAGCAAAAAATACAAATATGGTTGAGTTATATCCCGACCCTGAAATTAGAGGACTTCTGCTCAAAGAATTAAAAAATAATGGACGGCTGAATGAATTTGAAAGTGAAGTCCAAAAAATAGATGGAACTAAGTTGTATATTATTGAAAAAGTGATAGGGAGCTTCAATGATGCGGGTGAACTAATTGAATTGAGAGGATATATAATAGATAATACTCATAGGAAATTGGCGGAAACTGAATTAAGGAAATTATCCCGCGCAGTTGAACAAAGTCCTGTTTCAATAGTAATTACAGATGCCAATGGAATCATTCAATATGTTAACCCGAAATTTCAATCCGTTACAGGTTACAGTTCAAAAGAAGTAGTTGGAGAAAATCCGAGAATATTAAAATCAGGAGAAAAGTCTTCGGAAGATTATAAAATAATGTGGGAAACAATTAAATCCGGCAAGCTTTGGCATGGTGAATTTCACAACAAAAAGAAAAACGGTGAATTATATTGGGAATTAGCCACAATTTCGCCGGTATTTAATGTCAATGGAGATATTGAAAACTTCCTTGCCGTAAAAGAAGATATAACAGAAAGAAAATTGTGGGAGAAGCTATTAATTGAAAGTGAAAAGAAATTCAGGACACTGTTTGAATCTGCAAATGAAGGAACATTTCTGCTATATGATTCAAATATAATTGACTGCAATGAAAAGGCATTAGAAATTTTCAAAACAACCAAAAAGCATCTAATAGGAAAAACTCCTGCAGATTTTTCTCCAGAATATCAGCCAAATGGAATGAAATCTGGAATAGAAGCTGCACAAAAAATTCAGGCAGCTCTTGACGGCACTCCGCAGGTTTTTGAATGGCTTCACACAAAAGCCGACGGCTCATTCTTCTTAGGTGAAATAAATTTAATTAAGATTGAAGTAAACAATGTAAAATATGTTCTTGCTTTTATAAGGGATATTACCAATTATAAAAAAGCTGTTGAAACACTTAAAATAAACGAACAAAAATACAGGGATATTTTTAACTGGGCTCCTGTAGGTATTTATCAATCGACAAATGAAGGGAAAATTATTACTGCAAATCCGGCTCTTATACAAATTCTCGGTTATAATAACATCAAAGAATTCTTAAACTGCAACATGTATGACCTATATTATAATAAAGAAGACCGTAAAAAACTGATCGAAATTTTCGATAAGCCTGGTGCTAGCGCTGCAATAGATATAAATTTACTCTGGAAGGAAAAAAATGGTACACCGATATGGATTTCATTAACTTCTCATGCAGTAAGAGACAAAGAAGGTAAGACAATTTATTACGAAGGTTTTGTTTACGACATTTCGGAAAGAAAGAAAAGCGAAGAAGAATTAATAAAATTATCTTTAGCGGTCGAACAAAGTCCTGCATCAATAGTTATAACCGATACACTTGGAAATATTCAGTATGTAAACCGCGGATTTCAGGAAACAACCGGTTATAAATTAAAAGAGGTCTTTAATAAAAATCCAAGAGTATTAAAATCAGGTTATACTTCAGAAGCAGAATACCGGCAGTTGTGGGAATCGGTATTGGCAGGAAAGACATGGCGCGGTGAATTCTTAAACAAAAAAAAGAATGGAGAACTTTTCTGGGAAGATGCAACAATTTCTCCTATTATTGATAAGAAAGGAGAAATAATAAGCCTACTTGCAGTTAAAGAAGATATTACAGATAAAAAGAAAATTACCGAAGAGCTCATTTCGGCGAAAGTAAAAGCCGAAGAGATGAATAAGCTTAAGAGTATCTTCCTGGCAAATATGAGTCACGAATTAAGGACCCCATTAATTGGAATATTAGGTTATTCGGAAATGTTAAAAAATGATGTGCCATACGATAATCAATTGGAAATGGCAGAAACAATTTATAAAAGCGGCAAGAGATTAACTGAAACTCTTAATCTTATTTTGGAATTAAGCAAAGTAGAATCCGAAATTGAATCGGCCAGGTTAATAATTCTTGATTCAAATTCCGTTATTCACGAAAGTGAAAATTTTTTCCGGAATATAGCGGCTCAGAAGGGGTTGGAATTTACTGTTATCCCGGCTAAAGAAAATATTTATATTGAAGCTGATCCGGAATTACTCAGGAAAGTATTGAATAATTTAATCAGTAATGCAATAAAATATACCTCATCCGGAACCGTCAAAGTTTATAACAAAATACAGAATGATAAAGTAAAAATTATAGTTGAAGATACAGGAATCGGAATACCGGTTGAGGATAGAGAAAAAATATTTGAGCCCTTCAGGCAGGTCAGCGAAGGTTTAGACAGAAGATATGAAGGTACAGGGTTAGGACTAACTATCTCCAAAAAATATGTTGAAATGATGAACGGAATTATACGTGTCGAGAGCGTAGAGGGTAAAGGTTCAAAATTTATAATTGAAATGCCCCTGCCGGTTAATGGATTTTTTCATTTTGAAAAAGAACCAAAATTAAATACCTCACAAATCACTTCTGCTTTAAAACCAGGTAATAATCATAATACACCTAAAGTGCTGATAGTTGAAAATGATAATACATTTATTAAAATCTTTACTTCTTTCCTTAAAAATGAATTTACAATTGATACGGCAAGAAGTGATGAAGAAGCAATAAGAAAAATAAAAGAATCAGATTACGATTGTATATTAATTGATATAAAATTCAGAAATGAAAAAGCCTATTTAAACATTGCATCCGAGATAAAAAAAGATGTAAAATACATGAATACTCCTATTATTGCTATAACCTCTTTTAAGAAGGAAAGTGAAACTGAAAAACTTCTCGTCGGGGGTTTTACTCACTATCTTACAAAGCCATTTGAAAAAAGTAAACTTACTTCTTTTATAAAAAATGTGATCTACGCCGAAAAAGAAATTACTATCTTTTCGGATAAGAGAAATAACTACAATGGATGAACGATTATGAACGATTTAAAAACCACTATCGAAGAATTAAATTACATGCCATATTCTTCATATCATGAACAATTAAAACCGAATGTGCCGGACGGAAGCAGCTTATTATTAAATACCGAGATTCTAAAAATGATATTTAATAATGCTCCAATCGGTATTGCATTAATCGATGAAAACGGCAAAATACTGAGCGTAAATACTGAAATACTGAATATGTTTGGATACTCGAAAGAGGAAGCGCTAACATCAACGGTTGATAAGTTTATTCATCCGGATGATTATAAAAAAGATCAGAAACTGCTTGAAGAAGTTCTGTCTGGGAAAACGGATTATTACTCTGTAGAAAAAAAATATTTAAATAAAAACGGTGATACGCTCTTCGGAAGGCTTACATTGTTTTGCCTTGATCATCAATATAATGAAAATGCAAAATTGATTGCGTTTGTCGAGAACTTAACAAATAGAAAACAAGCTGATAAAAAGTTATTTGAAGAACAGAGTCTTTTATCTGCATTGCTTCATAATACCTCGGACAATATTTATTTTAAAGACTTACATGGCCGTTTTATCAAGGTAAATGAAGCGACTGCAAAAAAATTGGGATTCTTGAAACCGGAAGAATTAATCGGGAAAACAGATTTTGATATTTTTGCTGAAGCACATGCTGTTGATGCTTATCGTGATGAACAGGAAATAATCAAAACTTTCAAAGCCTTAATCGATAAAGAAGAAAAAGAAGAATGGCCCGACGGCAGAATTTCCTGGGCAGGTACTTCAAAAATTCCATACTTTGATGAAGATGGAAATTTAAAAGGCATAATAGGAATTACAAGAGATATCACCGAAAAGAAAAAAGCCGAACTTATCCGCGAGGTATTGTATGAAATTTCCGAAGCTGCTTATTCAGCAAGTGACTTGGAAAAGCTTTTTTCAATTATTCATAAAGCAATTCAAAGGTTATTGCCCGCTAATAATTTTTATATAGCGCTCTATGATGAAATGAAAGGAATACTTTCATTTCCTTATTTTGTTGATGAATATGATTCCGCTCCTGCTTCTAGAAAGATTGGGAAAGGGCTTACCGAATACGTTTTGTTAACAGGAGAAGCTCTACTTGTTGATGAGAAATTAGATAAAAAATTAAAAGAAAAAGATGAAATTGAGTTAGTTGGTTCACCATCTCCAATCTGGTTAGGAGTTCCTCTCAAAATGAAAAACAAATCAATTGGAGTTATCGTCGTTCAGGATTATAAGAATGCAAAAGCCTATGGTAAAGATGAGATGCAGCTTTTAATCTATATCTCGGAACAAATAGCCCGCGCAATTGAAAACATAATTAATTCTGATAAAATTAAAAAATACATGAAAGAGCTTGTTGAAATAAATCGTACAAAAGACAAATTCTTTTCGATTATTGCTCATGATTTAAAAAGTCCGTTTAATGGATTGCTTGGCCTGATTGAATTACTTACCGAACCGGATCATAACTTAACTCCGGCGGAAAGAGAAGAATATACTAATGATCTTTCAACCCTTCTAAAGAATCAATATGAATTGCTTCAAAATTTATTGGAATGGGCAACAATGCAGTTGGGTAAAACTGCTTTTGAACCTGTTCAGCTAAATTTATATTTAATTGCCAAAAAGAAAATTGAATTATTTAGAGAAAATGCTCACAAGAAAAATATAACTCTCCTAAACGAAATAGGGAAAATTACATGTGCAATAGGAGATACTCATATGGTAGGTTCAATCCTCCAAAACTTTATCTCAAATGCATTAAAATTTACTAGACGAAACGGTTTAATTAAAATTTACTCACAAGTTGAAAACGGCTTTGTAAAAGTTACAATTGAGGATAACGGTATCGGAATAGAGAAAAAATCTCTTGAAAATATCTTTCGGCTTGATTCTATTCATACAAGTAAAGGTACGGAAGGAGAATTGGGAACAGGCCTCGGTGTAATGTTATGCCGGGAAATGATCGAAAAACAAGGTGGAAAAATTTATATCTCATCTGAAGTGAATGTCGGGACAAAAGTATCTTTTACTTTACCTGCAGTACCCGAGATCCACGAATTACTTTCTTTCCCAGCTTAAAATTTTTTAGACGTCTTTGCCGCAAATATCCAATCGAAATAAATCTGCTTTATAGTCCTATACAAGAAAAATTATTTCTTCACGGAAATATTAAAATATTGAGCTGCTTGCTTAAGAATTTTGAGGTTAGATTTTTCCATCGATAATCAATGGGATTTTTTTCATGTCAAGAATAATTAGGTTTTTTAAAACCGGTTCATCACTGCCCTTCCCGGTAAATATCTTTATTCCTGAAAACTTTTCAATGAAGACGCATAGAATGCTTGATATCCTATCAAATTCATCATTAAGCTCATCCTCGATTCCTTCAAGAATATTACCGTAAATGAAATCTTTATTATCGATATAATCTACCGAATAATTTCCACGCTCCCAAAATCGTTCAAATAATTGTTTTATTGCAGCAGGTTTTATCTTATTAAATTTAAATTCAAATTGATCATTAAAATAGTAAATCAGTTTAGCCTGAAATAACTCCGTGTTTTCTTGAGGTATTAATTGAACAGAAACCCTGTAATAAATTTGAGAAAGCGGGTTTATCTTTTCCATGTCAATTTCCGTTTGAAATTCAAAATCATCAATTTTAAAAATTATATTTAACAAACTTTTGGTGTGTTTTAATTCTTTTAATTTCCAGTTTGCCTGAATTAAAAACTGTAATGCGGGAGAAAGAATTACAGAATCGTTTAAGTTATCTTTTTCTTCGAATATTTTATGTAGATAATACGGAGAATATTTCAACTTATTGTTTGAATTTTCATACCCCGAACCGGGCTTAATATTTATAATTCCATTTAACATATGATTCCTTACTTTATTATCGAAGAAATCACAAGGAAATTAAGTCTAAAAGGAAATTAATAAGTTAAACGGATAATTTGCTTAAAAACAGCAGTTTTTGCGTTCTGTTTTATGAGCGGGTAATCCCCAAAATTAAATTCAATCAATCTTCAGCATTTTGTTATCCTGCGTATAATCGATTATTTCGGGACTTTCAATTTCTATTAAATTGTTAACGAGTTTCTTTATTCTTTCAATAGATTCAAAAATAATTTCGAAGTCTTCCTTAAATTCCGTTTTTTTCAAAAGCTGGCTTCTTAAATCAGTTAAAGTAACTGATAAGCTGCTTAACGGATTATTTATTTTATGACCAATTGTACAAGCCATTTCAATAATTGCCCTGTCGTGTTCAATTGTTTTCAGTTCATTCTGCAGTGAATATATTCTCACACCGGATCGAATTCTGGCAAGAAGTTCCTGATTGTCGATAGGTTTAACTAAAAAGTCGTCGGCGCCAACATCGAGACCGGTAATCCTGTCTTTTAGTGATGCTCTTGCAGTTAGCATAATAAAATAAATTAGTTTCTTTTTTTCATCCGATTTTATAATCTTACACAATTCGATACCGTCCATAATAGGCATAGTCCAATCCGCAAGTATAACACTCGCTTCAAACTCCTTTAATTTTTCAAGTGCATCTTCACCATTTATGGAACTCAGAACTTCAAAATTATTTTTACTTAAAAGCCTTTCCAGGATATACCTTGTATCTTTTTCGTCCTCTACTATTAAAACTTTTTCTTTTTTCATTTTTTTATAATTAGACTATTAATTTTTTTAACCAACGATTTATAATCGATAATCGGCTTAGTAATGTAATCGTCGGCTAAACTATCATGAAAATATTTTGTTCCCTCACCCGATTGTGAATATGCCGTAACCAGCAAAATCGGCACCAGTGAAATCGTCGGATCGTTTTTAATTCTTTGTGAGAGTGTAACTCCGTTCGTTTTTTCACCGTCAAGATAGGTATTCTTCAGATTTATATCCATGATAATCAAAGATACTCCACCGTTTTTGATCCGGCGAACAAATTCATCGCCGTCTTCCATCATAATAGGATTAAAGCCTGCCTTCGTCAGTATATAATTATAGAAATCCTTCGAAAAAGGATCGTCTTCAACAATTACTATATTCTTCTTTAATTCTTTAACGCAAATATCTGACAATTATACTTATTCTCCTATTTACAAGATTATAAGGATCAGCTTTATCTCTAAGCCTTCTATCTGCATAACCACGGATTTCATCAATCTGGCTCAACTGTAAAGAGCTTTCAATTAATGCTCTTCTTGCTGCATTAGCCCTATCGCAGCTAAGTTCAAAATTAGAGTAAGATTTATTTGACCCGTTGTAAGGCCTTGCATCAGTATGGCCTTCAATTACTATTTTATTCGGCAGCTTGCTTAGTTCATTACCGATTGTATTCAGTAATTTTATAGCTTGAGGTTTTAATTTCGAAGTTCCAATCTCAAAAAATACATCATCTCCCGAATCCATCATTTCAATCCTAAGACCTTCATCAACTATCTCGATTTTTATTTGGCCTGCTAAATCGGCAAATTCAGGATTATTCTGAAGTTCGCTGATGATTTTATCGCCCATTTTTTTAAGCTCTTCTTTTTCACGGTTTCTATCTAATTCTTCCGATTTCAATGAATCTTTTTTTGCTGGAATTAAACTTGATTCTCCATTTAAAAGAGTTTTGTTGTTATTAGTTGTAAAGCCGATAGGGTCTTTAAAATACTTAGCAACCGATTCTTTAACGGCATCACTCTGGCTGAGAATCCAGAGCACAATGAAAAGAGCCATCATCGCAGTAACAAAATCAGCATAGGCTACTTTCCAGGCACCTCCATGACCACCGTGATTATGGCTTTTCTTTTTCTTAACTATTATAGGGCTTGAATCGAGATCCATCGACATATTAGGTTTTACCCCTTACAAATTTTTCAAGTTCGGAAAATGTCGGTCTTTCATCTGAAAAGATTGTCCTTCTAGCAATTTCCACCGATATAATCGGGGGATTTCCTTTTGCGTATGCTACCATGCAACTTTTGATTGTTGTTAGGATACTGATTTTCGATTCAATATTATGCTCCAAATTTGTTGAGAGCGGACTTATAAAACCATATGCCGAAAGCACACCGAGAAATGTTCCAACCAAAGCAGCAGCCACATGTTCACCGACAATAGTCGCTCCTTTATCAATTGAACCCATTGTTACAATAATTCCCAGCACTGCAGCAACTATACCTAGCCCGGGCAATGAATCGCCGACCTTAGCAAGAATAGCGGAAACAGGCCGCATTTCAATTTCATAAGTTTCAATTTCAGTATCGATAAGGTTTTCAAGTTCATGAGGAGGAACACCGCCGGACAACATTACTTTCATTGTATCGCAAAAGAAATTTTTAATAAACGGATTCTTTATAAATTTTTTGTTTCTCGATAGTATATCGCTTTTTTCCGGTTCTTCAACATGTTTTTCTATCGATAACAAACCATCTCTCTGTGCAACTAAAAACAAGTCGTTAAACGATTTTAAAAGTTCAAGATAATCTTTTTTCGAATAGTGATCCGGATTTATTGCATGGGGAACTTCGGCTGCAATCCTTTTCAGTACATTCAAAGGTGCAGAGATAAATATGCTGCCTACTGCAGCACCGCCGATTACAATAAACTCGGCCCACTGAAGGAGAAGAATTAAGTTTCCTCCGGCGATTAGAAACCCTGTTATTACCGAGACAATTACAATTGCAACACCAATAATTACAAACATCTATCTCTCCGCAAGCACTTCTTTTTTATGAGCATTATCGAGTATTGAAAAAATATTTTCACACCTAATTTTTATTCTTTCCCAGTTTTTTTCTTTTGATTGAATCAGCTTTTCAATTTCACCGCTTATTGAACTGACCGCCGGGTAGCCGATCATTTCTCCTGTCCCTTTTAAATCATGTATATGGAAAAAAAGATTTTTAGAATCTTTCTTATCGAGATATTCCATAATTTTTCTTTTTTTGCCGGAATAGCGTTTAAAAAAAAGTCCGGTCAGCCTGCCGGTAATTTCTTCATCGTCAAATTCCATTTCGTTGTAGACGGCTGCATTATGGTTTTGCCTGAGGCCGTACCCTAAAATCTCCCGGATACTATTTATAACTTCCTGCTTCCTCAACGGCTTAGATAAAACCTTAGAAGCCCCTATTTCCAAAGCAGTTGTAACATTTGTTTTATTTGTTGCTCCGCTTATAATTAAAACCGGTATTCCTACAAATTCCTTGATTGATTTGATAAGCTTAAGCATTTTCAAGCCGTCAATATTTGGCATCATTATATCCAAAATAATTACATCGGGCTTAAGCTCAACTACATTTTTAATCCCTTCCATTCCGTCGGAACAGGTTATTATTTCTGCTGAAAATTCCTTAAGGTATTCTTTAATAGAATTTAATATTATATCCGAATCATCTACTACCAGTATTTTTATATTTTTAAAATCCATTTACTACTTTGATATTTTATTAATTTTTAATACTGAAATACCTTTCAATTTATTCTTGCTGTTAACGCTTGCCATTAAAGTATTTTCTTTAATTTTTTCATAGACTTCAGCCCGCAGAATTTCCACTTCAGGCGGAGCCGTTAAACCTACTTTAACCTGCCCGTCCGATGAAGAAAGAATTTTAATCCGGATGTTGGAATCAATGATGATTTCTTCATCAATTTTTCTAGTTAGTATCAGCATTTTTATTTTCTACGAATAAATTATAATTTATTGAATAAGAATCGTCTTCCATTATTTTTTGAAATCCGGTTTTCTTATTTTGATCTATATAAACAGGCGCTTTGAGATTTATTGTTGTTTTAGCAGGGTCTTCATTTAAAGTAACAATCCCAAAAGCTTCATGCCCTTCAATTTCGGGGTAATTCTCATCGATAATTCTTGCCCCGACCAACGGGAAACACAACTCGGGATCCTCTACCGAGTTCAGCCAATGAAAAAGTTCGTCTTCGGTTCTTATTAAGAGGTACCTCTTCATTTTTTCGAAACCGGGAAGACCGTGATCGAAAGCTATTATGTTCTCCTCTTCAAACTCTATTTCACCAAACTGGTGTGTGTTTATTTTCATTTTAGATTCTTATTTTTTATGATTACAATATCTACTCTTCTATTTAATGCTCTTCCTTCAGGAGTATCGTTCGAGGCAATGGGTTTATATTCCGAATCCCCGACAATCGAAACTCTCTCCGGCTGCAAACCCCGATCTTTTATCAGGAAATAAGCCGTATTTAAAGCTCTGGCAACACTCAGATGCCAATTCGAAGCAAAGCTTGAATTGCTGATCGGTACATTATCGGTATGGCCTTCAACCCTGATATCATTTTTTATCTGGTCCAGAATTGAAGCAATTTTTGTTAATACTTGCCTGGACTCGATCGTTAGATCTGCATCTCCTGAAGAAAATAATATTTTATCCATGATATGGATTACCAAACCGCGTTTGTTTTCTTCAAGACTTATTGAATTTGAATATCCGCTTTCAGTTATTATCTGCATTATATGATCTTTTAAATTTTCATCCCTGATAATATGAGGGAGCACGACCGGTTTCACAACGTTTATAACAGGAGCTGTTTCGCCGAATGAATTTTCAAGCGCACTTTTAAATTTTTCATATTTTTTCAAATCGATATTAGAAATAGCATATAAAATAATGAATAAACCTAAAAGTAAAGTGATTACATCAGAATAAGTAATTAAGTACCTATTCTTTTCTTCGCCTTCCTCTTCATGATTAGTCCCGGTTTTTAAGTATATAGAATACTTCTCTGATCTTTTTGCGGGAGCATACTCATGAGTCTTGCTCTCACGAAAGACGGAATCTCGCCGTTCCGGATTGCCAGTACGCCTTCGAGCGATACTTCCATCATTTTTTTCTCTTGCAAATGACATTTTTTTAATTTGTCTCCAATAGGGAACCATAAAATATTGGCGCTTACTATTCCCCACAAAGTGGCAATAAAAGCTGATGCAATATTATGAATTAAGACGTCGGGATTAGCGCCGGCACTTGCCAAAGTCATAATAAGGCCCATAACTGTTCCTATTATACCCATCGTGGGCGCATACCCGCCCATCTTGGTAAATATTTGAATATTGGAATTATGCCTTTCTTCAACTGTTTTTATTTCTAAAATTGCAAGCGTTTCAAGGGAACTAAAATCAGTACCGTCGACCAGGTATCCGAATAATTTTCTCGGAAATAAATATTCTATTTTTCCAATTGTTTTTTCGATAGCAAGAAGTCCCTCTCTTCTGGATATCATTGATGCTTCAACAAAATTATTTATTAAACTAACCATGTTGTACTCTGCCGGCAAATAAGCCATTTTAATGAGCTTAAAAATACTCTTAAATTTATCGAAGCCGAACCCGATTATCACGGCAGAAAATGTTCCGCCGAATACTATTACCAGGGCAGGCAGCAGGAATAAAATTTTCAATGAACCGCCCTCAATTAAAAAGGCGCCGAATATGGAACCTACTCCTAAAATGAGTCCCCAGAATGTACCGTAATCTTTTTTCATAAGTAATCAAGAAGCGATTTTGGTAAAAACATTGAAGCCATTTTATAAGCCATTTGTAAAGTGTTGTCCTGGTTCTGCAATTCCATAACAGCTTGCGCGACATCTACATCCTGAACAGCCGATAAAGAAGACTGCACATTGGTTTTCTGGTTTTGAATCAAATCATTTGTGTTATTTAATCCGTTTATTATGTTGCCGGCATCGGCCAATTTATTTAGAAGCTTACTGTTAAAATCATTAACTAATTGCTGCTGTTCACCGGTCGGAGGTATTCCGGCACGTAAATTATTACATACTGATATTAAGGTGTTGAATATATCCGTTTTCTGATTTGCCGATATGCTTAATGAAGTAGTTGCATCCTTTTCTTTTACCGAACTTAAATCAAAATTAAAATCTATATTATGCGAAGAATCCTTTATTTGAATATAATTTTTATTCGTCCCGTCAATTGTTTTAATCGCTCCGGAAGAAGGATCGAATGTAATTACTTTGTCTGCGGGCGGGGTTGAAAAAATGGTACTGCCTCCCGAATCCAAAATATCATATGATAAGTTGTAAGTATCACCGGCCGTTTTGGTAAATGTCGCATTCAATGTATATTGGTTTCCCGAAGCATCATAAACAGGTGACGAAACGTTGTTCGTTGATCCGACTGCACTATTAATATCAAGATTGCCGTTCAGCGATAGAACTGTTCCGAAAATTTCAGTTCCGCTCATATTTATCTTTTGTGTTGTGTTACTCGAAACTTTAACTCTCTGCTCCCCTGAAACGTCGCCTACTTTAACTTCAATAGCACTGTTATCGGAAGTATAACCGTACGGTTTTCCGGATTGGTCTGTTCCGCCGAAAATATATTTGCCGTCATATTGAGAATTGGCTGAGTCAAGGATAGAATTTAAAGAAAGTTCAATCGAATCGGCAATATTACTGTATTCAGATGTTTGTGTTGCATTCTCAATTTGCGTAAAGTTTACTAAAATATTTGAAATATCCGATTGTATAGATTCCATCGAACTGGTTGTTTCATCTAAAAATGTAACTCCGTTTTGAATATTGGAGACATAACTATCGGCCTGAGATAGCGCGGAATTATAGGTTAATATTTTGCTAGTACCAGATGGTGAATCAGAAGGTTTGCTTATTTTTTTACCCGTGGCAATTTGTGTGCTCAAGGTATTTTCTTTTAATCTTGCCGATGTTATATCGTAGAGATAATTGCTGCTTAATAATATATCAGGTGCTCTCATTAGGATACCAGGGTTAATAATGTATCTAACATTGAATTTGCTATTGTTATAATTTTTGCAGAAGCTTCATACGATTTTTGATACTGCAAAATGTTCGACATTTCCTCGTCGGTCGAAACGCCGGAAACACTTTCTTTTCTCTGCGTTAATTGCTGTGAGACTAATTGGTCTGCCTGGTAAGAATTATCTGCAGCAGATTTATCGCTGCCTATATTGCTTATCAAAGCATTATAACTGTCCGATATTGTCATCCCGTCGACAACTTGTGCATTTGCAATGTTTGCAATCGTTACGGCAACATCGCCGTTGCCGGATGTACCGTCCGATGACACGGCAATTTTATTCGGATCAGCAATAATATCGCTGTTTATCTGAAGCTTGCCGTTTGAATAACCGTTAAAAAAATTAATTCCTGTCTGGGGAGGATTTGTATTTGTATATCCTTGCTGATGTGCTTGATTTACTTTATCAACAAGGGTACTCATTACCGTGTCGAGCTTATTTTGATATTTCTGTATGTTATTTGAATAAACATCCAGATCCGCAAACAACTGTCCGCCTGTTAATTTTGTTGCAGTGTTTTCTTTAGCTGTTGTAAGAGTTAAATTGCCGTTTGCCTGACTAAGCTTAAACTGCACGGCAGAATTTGCATCTGCAGCGAATATTCCTCCTATTGTAACAGAGGCACTGTTATTATTATCATAAGTGACATTTATGTTTGCGAGCTGGCTTAAGCTGTCCAAAACTTTATCCCTCTGATCCAAAAGATCATTATTTGTGTAGCCGGCTGCTGTTGATGAAGTAATCTGGTTGTTCAGGGATTGAACTTGCTGAAGTAATGAGTTTATCTGGTTGACTTTGTCTGTTGCATCATTAATAATAGTCGCCTTAATGGAATCTAGACCTGAGTTTATCGAGCTTACTTTTTGACTAAGATTTTGTGCCGCGCTTACTACTGCAGATCGTAAAGAAGATGAGTTAGGTGTAACTGACAATTCACTCCACGCGTTAAAAAAATTTGTTGTAAGTGATGAAAGGCCAATATCCGAAGGTTCACTATAGAGGGTTTGTACTTGATCCAGAAGCTGTGATTTCTGATCATTATTGTACATATCCTGGTTGTTGGTTCTTACCTGTGAATCTGTTAGCTGGTCCCTGGCACGCAGTATCTGATCAAGCTTAACACCCCTGCCCATTACAATTCCGGCAAGCAGCTGCGGAGTTTCGGTAGATAACTGAACTTGCTGCCTCGAATAATTGGGATTTGAAGCATTAGCAATATTATGAGCAGATACATTTATTGCATTCTGAAAAACAGCCATGCTTCTCGTCGATAAATCAAATATGCTGCTGATAGACATTATACTTTCGCGTCCAATAATGATTTTTTAGATAATCCAATTATGTTGGAAATTAATTCTCTTATAAAACTTCTTGCATGTTCAATCAAAATATTATTTTGCTTATTGGTATAGTCAATTTGCTGAACAAGTTCATGTATTGAATTTCGAAGCATTACAATAACTTTCAAATTCGTATCTTTTTCTTTTGTTACCGATTTGATGAATTCGGATAATGTAGGGCTTTCAACCGGCAATCCGCAATCGGAAGATAATTTGGTAATTAACGCTGAGATTTTTGCAGTTTGGTTAGAAATTGAAATAAGTTGTTTCTCTTCAACCCGCATCTCTTTTTCCAATGCCTTTAAGTCATTTTTGATCAAAGCCTTCTGCTTGGTAACTGCAGTATTTAACAGCAGCTTCAAATTTACTATCTGCAATTCGAGAGACTGATTCAATTCTTCTAAATTCATATTCTACTCATTAAAATGATTTAAATATCCTAAAACTCTATTCACATAATTTTTAGTTTCCTCAAAAGGCGGAACTCCGTTAAATTTATCAACATTTCCCGGTCCTGCATTGTATGAAGCCAAAGCAAGCTTAAGATCCCCATTATATTGTCGAAGCATTTGCGATAAATATTTAGTGCCGCCGAAAATATTTTCTTTCGGATCCCAAACATTATCTACACCCATCTGATTTGCCGTAGAATCCATCAATTGCATCAAACCTTTTGCATTAACTTTAGATACTGCCTTTGCATTACCTCCTGATTCAGCCAATATGACCGATTTGATGACGTTTTTATCTACACCGAATTGAGACGATGCTTGGCCAATAATGTCATTATATTTACTTAATCTCGACATGGAGGAATCACTTGGTGCAATTTTCAAAGGCTCTTTATGATCGTTCAAATTTATTTTATCCGGCTTAACAGCTTGGCTGCTGCCGTTGGTGGTATTATTTCCTAATTCTTGACTAACTTTTTTATATATCAAATCGGCAATTCCAAGACCTTTTCCGCTGGTAATTTTATCCGCAAGCTGATTTTGAAATATTGAACTGAAAAAATCGCCGCCTAAGCTGTCGTTTCCGAACATTCCTTTTGTCGATTTCATCATGGTATTTATTAACATAGAAGTAAGCAGACTCTCAAACTCATGCGAGGCTTTTTCAAGCTTTGCATTTTTTGCAGTCGAATTATTCGTTTTGATTGCCGGCGTTGTTTTAAATTGCTTGTACTCGTTTGTTACTTTTAAATCCATGAAACTAAAATCAGATAATTATTAATTCTGCAACCAATGCTCCTGCTTCCTTTAAAGCCTGGAAAATTGAAATAATATCTTTTGGTGAAACTTTAAGTGAATTTAATGCCGCAGCTACTTCCTGTACGTTTGATGCGCCTTGAATCGCAATCGTATTTGTCGAGTCCTGGGAAACATAAGGTACTGCATCGTTAACTACAGTAGTTGAACCGTTCGAAAAAGAATTCGGCTGAGAAATAATCGGATACGATCTTACTGTTATATTTAAATTTCCGTGCGTGATTGAAACCGGCCTTATAATTACATTGCTTCCTGCCACAACTGTACCGGTGCGTTCATCCAATACAACCTTGGCAATGTTGTCAACTTGCACAGGCAGCAATTCGACTTGGGAAATAAAATTGATCATATTATTTTGATCGTTTGCTGGAACTTTTATTTTTACTTCTCCTGCATCGACTGCAATTGCAACACCATCTCCAAATTTACTATTTATGGAATTGGAAACATTATTTGCCGTTGTCATATCGGGTGCATCCAAATAAAGATTTATTTCCTGATTCGGAATTTTATCGGAATCAATATCCTGTTTTAATATTCCGCCTCTCGGAATACGTCCGGCTAAAGTATGATTTCTGGCTACCCTGCTGCCTGAAGCTGTACTAAAATCAAATCCGCCGACGGAAACTGAACCTTGAGCAAAACCGAAAACTTTTCCGCTTATTCCTGAAAGAGGTGTCATTAATAGGGTTCCTCCGAGAAGACTTGTTGCATCGCCTAACGACGAAACAGTAACATCAAAAGTAGCTCCTTCTTTTAAAAAATTGTTCAATGAAGCGGTTACCATAACAGCGGCAACATTTCTTGTACGGAGATCTGTCTGCGGAACAGTTATTCCAAATCTTTTAAGCATACTTGATACGGATTGGACAGTGAAATTTGATCTCTGTGTATCTCCTGTTCCGGCAAGTCCTACAACCAAGCCATAGCCAATAACCTGCTGTGAGTTTTCGCCTGAAAAATAAGCAATGTCTTTTATTCTCTGTGCAAAAACCTGTGAGAATAAAATTAAAATAAAAAACAAAACTTTAAATACTCTTTTCATAGTAACACCTAAAAAATCCAGTGGAAAAATTTTGTAAGCCAGCCGGGACTTTGCGAATCTTCTATCATCCCTTTTCCTGAAATGACAATTTCTGCCTCGGAAATATTGTACGATAGAACCGAATTATCAGTCATTATATCTGACGGCCTGACTATTCCGCTAATTTTAATTGTTTGTTCTTCGCCGTTTATTATTATTTTCCTGCTGCCTTTAATGTGCATGTTCCCGTTATTTAAAACGGAATCAATTGTCGCACTGACCTTGGTGCTTATCATGCCGCTTGCTTTTGTCGAACCTGAACCTTTGAAATCGTTATTGGATTTAATGCTTGCGTCCCCGTTTTTCGAAGTATTTCCAAATGAACCTGAAAGGCCGAACCCGAGATTACTGTTTCTGCCGGTTGATTTTTCTGCATTATTAGATGCCTGCGAAGATTCAACAACAAGTATGGTAATGGCATCTCCCACTTTGTTTGCTTTTAAATCCGAAAATAATGAATTGTGTAAATTCTCCTGCATTATCTGTGCGTTCACTTTAAAGCAGAAGAGTGAAAACAATATCAATATTATTTTTTTCATTTTTTACTCTACGATTAATACTTCTTTTTTATTTAAAACTTTGGCCTTGAATAATTTCCTGTCTTGAGTTACAATTGAAATGATATCGCCTTTTGCACCATCCTGCTTGGATTGTGCATCAACTTTAACAATTACATTACCTTTAACAACTAAAGCAGTTATGTAATTGCCTGAAAAAATTTCAGGGAGAGGTTCGACATTTTCCCGGCGCAGAACCATTCCCTTTCTTATAAAGCTTTTGCTTCTAACAGTTGTTAAATTATAATCTATATTAAGAGGCGTTCCGATTACTGTAGTAACGTCTGCTAACTTTTTTGTAAATTCATCCGGACTAAGAGGTTCCCTGGCTTTAACATCTTCGTTAGCTACGAGAACTTCTTTAAATAATCTTAACCTGAGGACTAAATATTTATCAACAAAAGTGTCGGAGCTGTTTTTAGTTTTCAAGGGGACATAAGCTATGTTCCTATTCATTCTAAACGGCTGGCTAAAATCTATTTTGTAGGATGACAATTCCTGTGGAGATGAAATTATCGCATATTCATATTTATCATAATTATTTAAATTATTTTCAAGATAGCTTTTTAAATTGCCGTCAAATTCGTTGTGCTTTGAAAATAAAAATGAAATCAATATGATAAAAAGATACTGCATAAAATTTTCATTACCTCTTCAAGTTGTTTGCCGTTGACATCATATCTTCGACTGTTTGTACGGTTTTGGAATTCATTTCGTATGCTCTTTGCGCAGTAATCATTGCAATCATTTCTTCGACTATATCAACGTTGGAAGATTCGAGATACCCCTGATTTAAATTTCCGAATCCATCTGAACCCGGTGTGCCGAGAACCGGAGCACCTGAAGCATCCGTTTCAGCATATAAATTATCTCCAAGCGGCTTTAGACCTGCAGGGTTCATAAAACGTGCAAGATCAATGTTTCCTAAGACAGAAGTACTTCCATCCGGATTTTGCGACTGTACTGTTCCGTCTTTACTTATTGATATTCCGACTGTTCCCTGATCGACAGTAAATTGCGGATCGAGTTGATACCCATCGGATGTAACAATATTTCCGTCCGCATCCAATTTGAATGAACCGTCTCTCGTATAAACATATGAGCCGTCCGGTTTTTTAATCTGGAAGAAACCATCACCCTGAATTGCAACATCCAGTTGATTATTAGTTGCGGTAACATCTCCCTGTGAAAACAATTTTTCTGTAGTTGCAGTTTGAACACCATCGCCCACAAGAATTTTACCGGATGAACCGTCGGTTACTCCCGGTGTTGAAGTGGTTTGAGGATTAACTGAAACCTCCTGGTACATTAAATCTTGAAACTCCGCTTTATTCTTTTTAAAAGCAGTAGTATTAACGTTGGCAATATTATTCGATATCACCTCGATATTTAACTGTTGTGCATACATCCCCGACGCTGCTGTTCTTAATGCTCTTGTCGGCATGATTTATTCTCCTATTTATACTTTTCCAATTTCATTTGCTTCTTGAAGCGATTGATCCAGATAGTTAATCATTTTAGCCGCTGAATTATAATCGTTGTGAACTTTTATCATCGAAGTCATTTCTTCGATCGGATTAACATTTGATTCTTCCAGGTATCCTTGCTGAATTTCAAATTCGCTGTTGTCGGCAACCTGCAGTGAACCGTCTGCCGAAGTAAAATTTGTACCGTCCTGCCTGATTAAATTATTTACGTTATCAGGTTTAATGATCATAAGCGAATCGATATAATTATCGCCGATTTTTATATCGCCGCTCTTCGAGATAGATATCGCTTGGTTCTTATCTAATTGATAATTCTGAAGATTTATAGGACCATTTTTACCAAGAACTTTGGAATTATTTTCATTGACCAGGTACCCATCATCGGAAATCGAGAATTTGCCGTTCTTTGTAAATTCAATTCCGTTTTGGGTTTGAATGGCAAAGAAGGAATTTCCGTTTATATAGAGATCAAGAGGGTTTGATGTGGGAGTTGAATTACCCTGAGAAAAGTCGGTTTGTTGAATTATCTTCGGTTGATTTGCGCTGTTAACCATTTCGGTAAAATCCAGAGCTTTTTTAAAACCTGTTGAGTTAACATTTGCCAGGTTGTTGCCTATAACTTCAATATTTTTAAACTGCGAATCAAGGCTTCTTCCCGCAATATAAATTCCTTTAATCATATTTATCCCGCAATTTATTATTAATACCTAAATTGAATATTTCGTAAGCCCTTAATTTCGATGCTAAAACCAATTCCCCTTTGGATAACTTTAATTCCTTTGCCGTATCGGATACTTCTTCTTCGTTTGTAATAAATGCAGATTTTCTTAATTTATTGCCCATTAATTCTATCTGATCTTTGCTGATACTTATTAAATTTTGCGATAACCCGATGTGTCTATTTCGGGATTCTTTTTGCTTTAAACCATTTGAAATAAATCTTCTGATAACTATAACGAAGAATAAAATGCCGGCGAAAGAAAGAAGAATAATTATTTTAATCTGAAAAGTATTTCCGTCTTCATTGGGTGATTCTGTTAAAATGAGTGTCCGCGCCTGTGCGGTATTTGAAGTTTTATCCCAGCAGTAAAAATTGCTTAATATTACTCCTCTTTGATCCCTGCTTAATGCCGAATCGATTTGCATCTGAACCTGCTTCCTGATATTGATTGAGTACAACGGCACATCGCTGCCGGTTGTTGAGTTTAAATTATCCGGCTGATTTTCCTGTAGATCATACTGTGAAAAAGAAACAGCAGTAATAGCCAACACAAAAAATATTATTTCAAATAAGCTTTTCATTTCAACCTTCTTTTGACAGGAAAAGAGAATTGAATTATTGTTCCACTTCCGGGGGAAACTTCAGCTTTGAACTTTCCTTCGTGAAGCTTCATTAAATTATTAATTATACGAAGATTAAATGAGCTTCTGCCTCCGGGATTTTCAAATTCCTGAATTACCTCGGTTATTAAAAATTTTAAATTGATTTGTTCATTTATATATCTTGTTTGAATTAGAATGCCAGCAGATTTAATTTTTGATTGACCTAAAATTTCAAACACATTTACGAGAAGCTGGTTTATATAGCCCTGGTCGGTAAGAAGATTGGGCATGTAAGATGCCAGATCAAGTACGCATTCCATGTTCTTATTTTTCAGAGTCGAATTTATCAGTGCATAATAATCGTTTAATATTTGGTTCAAATTGCATGGATGCATAAGCGTTTTTTCATACCCGGCTCCTGCAAATTTTACAACTCCTTTTATTAGCTGCTCAACTTTATTCACATGTTTTTTTATAGAAATAATATCTCTTTTATTTAAAGTAATCTCCTCTTTCTCCTGCATATCGATTAGACTCATAATGATTTGAAGAGAAGATAAAACGTCGCCGCTTATTCCCGAAGTCAATTCTCCTATTGCAGCAAACTTATAATTGTCCATAAACTTACTTTGATACTGCGCTATATCTTCATAAGCCTTTATTCTTTGTTCCTCTTTTCTTAATGCATCCAATTTTGCTATGTACGCATTTAGAATAATCTTTATACATTTATCATCGGTACTTCCTGCTTGAAGCTTGGAAAGAGATGTTAACACAAAAAGTACTCCCGACTTAACTTTATTGGATTTAATCGGGTATAATAAATAATTCAGCTTAGGGCTTTCGATGTAGTAAACATCGAAATCAGGAATTATTTTATGCTGCGAAGTTTCATATAATCCGTCCAGTATTCCTTCGCTATAAGCATTGTTTATATAATTAAGCGAGTAGCCGGAAATTTTTTTATCGACAGGGATTAAACCGGTTTGATCTTCATTGAACAGAAGCACTCCGGCTTCTTTAAAATTTATGATTCTTCTTAAAAATTCCTGAAACAGATGAGTTAAAGTAAGTTCGTCATCTACATCATTTAACAAATTATGAAACAGGAAAAGTTCGTTAAAGAAGAGATTATTTTTATGGTTTAATGCAATTACAGGCTCGGCCCTGCGTTTACCTGTTTTATCCAGGTTAGGTACGGTTCTGTAAAAGGACTCGAATATTACATTATTTTCTTTAATTAATCTCAATTCAAATACTTTACTGATTCAATTTGGTTCTCGAATAATTCCCTGTAGCTCTCGACGAATTTATCCAGTTCTTCGTCACTTTTAAATCCGAAAGTTAAATACACTTCGTTGTCGGCTCTGGGCTCCATCTCGAAGCTGAGATTTCCAAGCGCTAATTTTTGAGTCATGTAATCGGCAAAATTTATTACGACCGATAAAAGTTTATCGTCCTGAGATGCTTCAGCCGGGCAATGATGATGGAGAACAGCATTACAAATTTCCAACGGGAAATTCCAATGTTCCAGCAAGTAGAAACCGATTTCCTGGTGGTCCATGCCCAATACTTCAATTTCAGCTTCTCTAAAGCTCATTTGATTGCTGTTTACAAGTTCCCTTATCTCGACAAAATTCGAATGGAAATATCTATGCATTACAGAAAAACCAACATCGTGCAAAAATCCGCCGACAAAGGCTTCACCTTTATTGTAATATTCAATTTCTTCGGAAAGCCTCTTTGAAGCGCTGCCTACCAAAAATGAATGAAGCCAAAATGCTTTTTGATCCATGTATTTGTCGGTTTTATTTTTAAATGCTTCCGACATAGACAGTATTGAGATTATATTTCTCAATTCGCTGTAACCTAAAATCAGGATGGCAAAGTCTATGCTGGTAACACGTCTTTGCAATCCGTACATGGGCGAATTGGCTATCGTTAAAATTTTTGTAACAAGGCTCAAATCCCTCGAGATAATTTTACCAAGCTCCTGGTTGTTGAAATTTTTACTATCAATCAATTTTAGGGCTTCTTGCATTACCTTCGGAATTGGCGGTAAATGAAAGACATTTTTCAGAATAAGAATAGTTTTTTCTTTCTTGCCAGTTGTTGCGTTTGATACGTTCTGCATATTTTCACTCTTAATATGAAGTTTTTAAATAGTTTCTATAATTATTCTTATAATTTTCTATGAAGCTGTTGAAATTTTCAATGTTTCCAAATCCCAGGATATCTATTACAGATTCGTCGAAGATATAATTTTCGTCCCAGCTTAAAGCGCCTGTTTCAAAAAGTTGAGTCAGATAATCGGCAAGATGCACAATTGAAACGAGATCCCTGTTTTCAGGGCATTCGCTCGGCCTATGATGATTCAGAATTGTCATGCTTAAGGATTTAGGAAGTCGCCATTTATCGATAAGCAAGTTTCCGATTTCCTGGTGAGTTGTGGTTAAGATTATTTTTTCAGCTTCGAGGTAGCTAATGTTATCCTTTTTAACAAGGGAACAAATTTGGTTGAACTCATTATTTAAATATCTTTGAAGAATAGAAATACCGAGGTCATGCAAGAGCCCGGCTGTAAAAGCCACTGCCGATTTTGGATATCCTATTTCATCGGCAATCTGTTTTGATGCAGCAGCTACTACCATTGAATGAATCCAATAATCTCTTTTATTCCAAAATTTATCATTCTTACTCTTAAATGTTTCTATTGTTGTTAATGCAATAATTATATTTCTAATATTTTCAAAACCTAAAACAACTATAGCAAAATCGATGGTTGATACTCTCCTGGGCAATCCGTAAAAAGTTGAATTCGCAACGCTGAGTATTTTGGCAACAATACCCTGATCTTTTCCTATAGCTTCTGCGAGTTCGTTTGCGCTTGTCATGGGATTATTTAAAAGCCTTGACACTTCAACAAGCACACTTGGAATTGAAGGAAGATTCCTAATATTGAGGAGAAGTTCCGGAATCGATTTTTTTCCAATATTATTTTCCTTTACTTCAAGCATTTATGTAAGCAAGCTGCTCTTTTAAATTTTTCATAATTCTTGAGTGTACCTGTGAAACTCTTGAAACAGTGATACTCAGTATTTGGGCAATTTCCTGGTAATTCAAATTTTCATAGTAGTACAAGCTTAATATTAATCTGTCTCTTTCGGGCAATTTTGTAATCGTCTCTTTTAATATATCTATGGTTTCATTTTTTTCTACTTCTTCTTCAGGCGAGTCATAATCGCCTTCGATGGTATCCGAAAGGGTAAAATTCTCTTCATCATCCATGCTTTGGTCAAGTGAAACGTTATTAATATAAGTTTCTTCCGGCTGGTTGATCGAATTGATAATTATTTTTTTCTTTTGAAGCTTTCTTAATTCATCTATAATTTTTCCCCTAATTCTTAGAATAGCATAAGTTTCGAATTTAGTTCCGTAATCCGGGTCGAACCTATCGACGGCTTCGTTCAACCCTTCGATACCGAATTGAAAGTAGTCCCTTTCATCAAGAATATCGAAGTTGGCAATCTTTGAATTGTGAATTACATAATGAACTAACTTCACATAATTAAGAATTATCTCTTTTTTAAGATTTAAATCATGCGATGATTTATATTCATGCCATAACTGTGATGTAGTCATAATGTTTAATTCCTACTGGAAAATTTATTAAGTATTAATCGTCATCAAGATCGATTCTATTTGCAAGTTTTATGAACAATATTGAAATCAAGCTTAAGGCGGTAACAATACTGACGAAAAAGACGAACGACCTAATAAGAACAAGTTCAAATGGAAACCCTAATCTTGCGTAATAAATCAGCGATAGAAAAAAGATTAAAAGCCCTATTTGAATTATGATTTTTTGCATATTCTACCGGTAAAAATCAAATGTTATACCAAAGAATAATATTTTGGGGAGCTTTTGAAATATGTGAAAATTGACAAAAAACAAAGAAAATTTATTTTGAAAGGGAAGCTTAATGCGGAATATTAGCCATCTGAGTGATTTCAAGTATTCCGCGGGAAATATTGAAAATTTCGGACGCAGCAGTTGAATCCGGTGAAAATTGAAGCAGCAGTTCCTGGTTATTTATTGAGTTTGAAACAAGAGTATCGTAACTAATAAACCCCAATAATTCTATGGCGTCATTTAAAAAATGATTTGCCGCGGTATTTAAATTATTATATGCTTCCATTCCGTCCTGATCATTACGAATTTTATTTATTACTGAAAGTTTCTTTCCCCGGTACTGAAGCTTATTTAAAAATTTCAGCATCACGTATGAATCGATAACTGATGTAGGTTCAGGGGTTGAAATAAAAATATTTAATGAGCAAGCGCTTAAAAATTCAAATTGATATTTATTCCCGCCGGATGGAAAATCAAAAATGATTAAATCATATCCATCGCTTATCGAATTCAAATTTTTTATTAACGTGCTTAAGATACCGCGATCAAATTCAAATGAACTTTCATAATCCGGATTTCCAAATACGATATCTAAATTACCATTATAAGAAGTTATGACTTCCTTAAATAAATGCCTTCCGGCAAATGAATCGTTGATGGATTTTTGTGGTATTTTATTGAACAAAAAATTCAAGTTGGCAAAATTCAAGTCCATATCTATCAAGAGAATTTTATTATTTAATTTCGATAATGCATAGGCTATATTTGCCGATAAAAATGTTTTGCCTGTCCCCCCCTTCCCAGATGAAACAGCAACAAAATTATTATATGCAGATCTCTTATGAGAAAGCTCTAAGCTTTTTAATTCTTTAAGTCTGTCTGCCTGGCCGGTCATTTGGCAGCTTTCCCGGAATAGATCATTTTTGCAATGAATTCCGGATCGGCGGCAATAATATCATCGGGAATTACCTGGCCGTTTGAAAGAAATATTACGGGATAATTATAATTTGTTACAACATTTAGGAGGTTTCCGAACACTGCAGCTTCATCTATTTTTGTGAATATCAAAGAGTTGTAATTAAAGATGCCGAATTTTTCTACAGCATCTTGCAGCGTCCTCGTAGTGTGTGTCGAACTAAGAACTAAAAAAGTTTTGTCGACGTGAACTTTATCAAGAAATTTTTTTGTAGTTTCAAGATGCGTGCGATCTTTTTGACTTCTGCCTGCGGTATCGATAAAAATTAAATCTTTATCTTTAAATTTATTTACCAGGCCGGACATATCTTCCGGTTCATAAGCAACAAGCATTTCTATATTACTTATATCGGAAAATATTTTGAGCTGATCGATTGCACCAAGTCTATATGTATCGATAGAGATTAAACCAACCTTAATATTATTTAATATTTTGGCAATAACCGCGAGCTTTGCAATGCATGTCGTCTTTCCTACCCCTGTAGGCCCAACAAGGCTAACAATTTGTGCTTTTTTACCTTTGAATAATTCGAAATTTCCTGTGGGAATCATTGACGAAATACTGGAAATTACATAACTGTCGAGGTTATCCGGCTTCAATAATTTATCATAACCTTTTAGCTGCTTTATTACATTTTTGATAATCGATTTATTAACTTCCCTGTAACTCAATACATCGGCTATTTCATCGAGTTCCGTATCTAAAGAAAAATTATCAGGCTTCTTAAGTAATTCTTCAATTCCCGATTCAAAATTTTTTGAAGGCCGGGAATATGAATTCATGTTTCTTTGCTTCGAATAAATTTTTTCTTTTAATAAGGCAAGTTCCTCTTCAAATTTGCGTTCTTCCGCAGGCTTATTTGAGAGGATTTCATGCCTGTTCGATTTTAAATTTATGTTATCGATTCCGGCAGTTATTTCAAACATTTTACGCTTGCCGGAACTATTATCGCCGACTATCATTCTCGAGCCGAGGATAATAGCTTCATCTCCGAGTTCGGATTTCATTTGAACGGTAGCATCCTTTAATGTCGGAGCAACAAATTTTTTAATTTGCATAGTTTAGTTCCAGTTTATCGATGAATTCAACCTCAACCTGTGAAGGTAATTCAGAATAAGATAAGACAGCCACATCAGGGAAGCTTGTATTTACTAGCCTGTAAAAATACAGCCGGATGGTTGCAGAAGTTACAAACACCGGCGGGAAACCCAGCTTTCTAAAATTATCCATTATTTTTTCTATCAGCATGTTAAGCTCTTTAAGTATCTTCGGATTAAGCCCAAGATTTAAATTCGGCTCTTTTTGGTTTTGAAGAGATTTTGTAATCATCCCTTCCAAATTTTGACCGATTGAGGCGCAGTGAATTATATTGTTTGAATCTTTGTAAAGATTTGCAATTGTGTAGCCAATCGAATGCCTGACATATTCAGTTAAAACATCGATGTTTTTGGTTACTTTTGAATAATCAATCAGCGCTTCTAAAATTTGGACAAGATCTTTGACCGGGATTAATTCCCTCAACAGGTTCTGTAAAACTTTTTGTATAGTACCGAGCGGAAGAATATCCGGACTGATGTCTTCAATGACTGCAGGATATTCTTTTTTCAGGTTTTCCAGCAATTGTTTTACAGCCTGTCTTGTAAGTACTTTGTCGAAATTTTTCTTTAGTGTTTCCTGCAAGTGTGTTGAAAGAACCGATACGGCATCTACAACCGTGAATTCCATCAGTTCCGCTTTTTCTTTTTCTTCGGCTGAAATCCAGTAAGACGGAAGATTGAATGCCGGATCGAATGTTGAAATTCCGCCTGGGTTCTCTGCAATATTTCCCGGGTTCATAGCAAGGAACCTATCAGGATATATATCATAAGATGCTATTACGTTACCTTTAATTTTTATAATATACTCATTTGGATTTAACTGTAAATTATCGCGTACCCTGACAGGTGGAATTAATATTCCGTATTCAAGTGCAATAAATTTTCTTGTAGATGAAATCTTCTGGAATAAATTTCCGCCCTGTTTTTCATCGACAAGGGAAATTAAGCCGTATCCAATTTCTATTTCAATCGGATCGACTTGCAGATATTGTTCTACAGTTTCTTCTACCGGGGCGGCTTCAACTTCAAGTTCTTCGGTTTGTTTTGCAGTTTTTAATTTTTTATTGCTTGCATATGAACCGGTTCCGAGAATAATTCCCAAAGAAATAAAAGGAATCGTCGGCATCCCCGGAACAAGAGCAAATAAGAAAATTGCAGCAGCTACCGATCCGAGTACTCTTGGATTAGACAGCAACTGTTTTTTCAACTGGATATCAAGCGATGAACCGCTTGCGCTTCGTGTTACAACCAGGCCTGCGGCAGTAGCTATTAAAAGAGCAGGAATCTGCGATACTAATCCGTCACCGATTGTTAGTATAGTATAATTTCTTAATGCATCGGAAAAGCTCATTCCTTTTTCAAGAACTCCAATAATGAAACCGCCGATAATGTTGATGGCATTTATAAGTAATCCTGCAATTGCATCTCCTTTTACAAATTTACTTGCACCGTCCATCGCTCCGTAAAACTCGGCTTCCCTTGAAATTGAATCTCTTCTTTGTCTTGCTTCCTTTTCATTTATAAGGCCGGCATTTAAATCCGCATCGATTGCCATTTGCTTACCGGGCATTGCATCCAGTGTGAACCTTGCGGCAACTTCCGAAATTCTTCCCGAGCCTTTTACAATCACTATAAATTGAATTATAACAAGGATTATGAATATTATAAAACCGACAACATAATTTCCGCTGACTACGAATGTTCCGAAACTTTGAATGATTTTTCCTGCATTCCCCTGAATAAGTATAAGTCTTGTTGAACTTATGTTTAATGAAAGTCTGAATAGAGTTAGAACAAGAAGCAGCCCTGGAAATATCGAGATATCGAGAGGAGATTGAATGTAAAGAGAAACTATTAAAATTAATACCGCACAGCTAATATTTATGGCTAGGAAAAAATCCAGCAATCCCGGGCTTAGCGGGATTAGCATCAATCCTAAAATAAATATAAGGCCTAATGCTAAAAATATATCTGTATTTTTTCCGAAACTTTTTATCATTTAAACGATAGATTTCTTTTTCTTATTCTTAAGTTGATAAATATACGCCAATACTTGTGCCACAGCTTTAAACAATTTCTCAGGCACATAATCGCCAATGTCGCAATACTTATACAAAGCTCTTGCCAGTTCCCTGTCTTCGTAGAGCGGGATATTATTTTTTGCTGCCTCTTCTTTAATTTTTTGGGCTAAAGCATCAACTCCTTTAGCAACTACTTTTGGTGCAGAATCTTTTGTCATCTCATATTTTAAAGCAACCGCAAAGTGAGTGGGGTTTGTAATTACAACATCTGCTTTCGGAATATCGTGCATCATTCGGTTTTTCGACATCATTATTTGAATCCGCCTGATTCGCGATTTTACATGAGGATCACCTTCACTTTGTTTGTGTTCTTCCTTTATTTCTTCTTTCGTCATCATCATGTCTTTTTTAAACGAATGCTTTTGATAAACGAAATCGGCAGCAGCTAATACTGAATAAATAAGCGCTAATTTCCACGTTAAATTAAAAGTAGCCTCCATCATGTATTTTACTATTTCTCCGACACTTAAAGTTACAAGCGAAGCAGTATCTATTATTGTGTTACTTAAAATGAGATAAACCGATAAGCTTACTATGATAAGCTTAACAAGCGACTTGATTAACTCTACTAAAGATTTCGACGAGAAAAGAACTTTTTTAATTCCGTTTATTACATTGAATTTTTCCATCTTCGGCATCAAAGCTTCAGGGCTTAGCTTGAAACCGACCTGTGCGAAACCTGCAATAATGCTTATAACGACTAACCCGAGGAAAAACGGAATAAATGCAAAAAAGACGCTCAAGCATATCTCTATCATAAATTGCTGAACCACCTGAACGTTTAATTGTAACGTATCAAGCGAACTAAAAATTTTTATGGTAAACGATGCAAAATGTTCAGATATGTTATGTTGGCTAAAATAAAGCAGCATCAAGCCTGAACTGAAAACAAGCAGAGAATTGATTTCCATACTTTTGGCAACCTGCCCTTTTTTCCGTGCATCGGATAATTTCTTTGGAGTTGGCTGCTCGGTCTTTTCTTGTTTGTCTACATCTGCCATAATTACATGCTAAAAGCTTTTAAAAGTTCGGTAAGGCTTCCTTCAAATGACTGTAATAAATTTCTTATAACCATAATCATTATAGGTGTCGTCGAAACAAGCAGCATAAACCCGATTGCGAGCGTTAACGGCTGGACCATAAAAAACACCTGAATTTGAGGGATTACCCTGGCAATAATTCCTTCCGCAATGTTTATTAAAAAAAATGAGATGAGAATCGGCGATGCGATTTTAACTGCAATTATAAATACTGCAGCCGAATATTTTATCAATAACTGGTAAACGGATTCATTGATTACAAATTTTCCGAGAGGAATAATTTTAAATGAATAAGCCAATCCCCTAATTAAAAATTGTGGCCCGTCAATGACAATAAATACCATTAGCGCACCCAGTATAAGTGCCTGGCCGATTACATTTGTCTGTGAACTATCGAGCGGATTTAAAACCTGGGATATATTAAGTTCCATATTAAAGCCGATTAAATCCCCGGCAAAATTAATTCCATAAAAAACCAGGTTAAGGCTGTACCCGATAATCAACCCGGTTATAACTTCTTTAACCGCATTTGTTGATAACCACCATAATGAAACTTCAACATGCGGAGGTGAGCTTTGCTGAACAAAAAACAAAATATAAGCAGTTATAAAAGCAAAAAATATTTTAACAAGAATTGGAATCGAAGCATGGTTGAAAAAAGGAGCTGATAAAAAAGCGGAGAGAATCCTAAAAAAAATTAAAAGAACAATAATAAAATCTATAATAAAAACATTATTCATTTAAGCAAGCCGATAAACATAGTCATGAGCTTATTCGTAAATGTAATTAATTTATCCATCATCCAGGGAAGCATGAATATAATTCCCACTGCTGTTGCTATAATTTTCGGTACGAAAGTCAGCGTCATTTCCTGGATGGAAGTAGCCGCCTGGAATATTGAAATTATAATTCCAACTACTAATGAGATCCCCATTATCGGCAGTAGTATAAGAAAAGCAGTATAAAATGCATCTTTAAGAACTTCTATAACAATTTGTTCAGTCATCTAAGCAAAACTCCTTATTAATGATCCTACAATTAAATGCCACCCGTCGACGAGAACGAACAGCAGAATTTTAAATGGCAGTGAAACAAGCATCGGCGGAACCATCATCATACCCATAGACATAAGAATACTCGACACAATCATGTCTATCATCAGGAACGGAATGAATAAAAAGAACCCGATTATAAAACCTGCTCTCAATTCGCTTAATGCAAATGCAGGCACTAGAATGTATGTCGGAAGTTCTGTTTTATCATTCGGTCTTTGTAAATTCGCTAATTGAATGAAGAGTTCAAGGTCTTCATCCCTTACATTCTTAAACATGAACGCTCTAATCGGTTCTATCCCCTTATCGTAAGCTTCCTGCACTTTTATTTTTCCGTCCATCAACGGCTTTAAAGCAACATCGTTAACCTTGCCCCAAGTTGGAGCCATAATAAAAAATGTAATAAATAAAGCGATGCCTGAAAGCAATTGACTCGGCGGCATGCTCTCTGTCCCAAGTGCGCTTTTTAGAAAATGAAAGACTATGATTATTCTCAGGTATGATGTCGTCATTATTAACAATGACGGTGCTAAAGCCAGTACCGTCATCAGCAACAAAATTTGAAGAGTAACTGATATATCCTGCGAATTATTCGAGGCGCCGAGGCTTATCCCGATTTTCGGGAGCGGAACTGTCGGGTTTGATTGCGCAAAGGCTAAACCGGAAAAGATAATAATGAATAAAATAAAATTTAGGGTAAATAACTTTTTCATTTAAGGTTCAGGTTCTTCTTAAGTAGTTGCACAAAATTTTGTCCGACCGATGAATTATTATGGACTTCCGGTACCGGCGGAGTATCATCATCAAATTCTTTAAGCATATTTATCGAATGTTCGCTTACACCGAGAACTAAAAGTTTATCCTTAATTTTTACAACCGTTATAAATTTCTTAGGCATTATCATCTTGGTGCTAACAACGCTACATTTCACTAAGTTGTTTTCTTTTTTCCCCATCTTAAAGCCTGACTTTTTTACATAATAAAGTAATGCGTAAAGCAGGAATACGAGTAAGAGAATCGGCAAAAGAGCTTTAATAATATCGAAGAATGACATTATTAAATTCCTTTTAGTCGGTTTTGGACTTCATTCAAATTTGTTATTCTTATACCGAAATGTTTATCAATAACTACAACTTCTCCTTCGGCAATTTTTCGGTTATTCACATATACGTCGACCGGTTCGCTTGCCATCTTTTCAAGTTCGATTACATAACCTCTTTCAAGTTCAAGTATTTCCTTTATCATCATCTGTGTACGTCCCAATTCAATGTAAACATTCATCTGAAGATCTTTGAGGAATTCAAATTTTTTCGGCGAAAATTCTTTATTAGAATGCTGTTCGTCGAAGTCATCGAAGTCCGCAATATTAACTTTCTGCTTGCTGGTATCTGCTGCTGTCTTAGCAGCTTCGCTGCCCTGTTCTGAAGTTTCGACACTGGGAGTTTTTTCTATTGTTTTATTTTCTTCCATTGATGTTTACCTTATTAAATTATCTTCGGAATTTATTTCATTTATAATTTTAACAGCTTTATTTTTATTTACTTTCCCCACTTTACCCATGAACATCGGTTTACTGCCTACTTTTATTATTTGAGGATCGTTGACTTTGTTTTCAAGTTTCAGGATATCGCCGATTTCCAATTCTATCATTTCATTGACCGATATTTTAGTCCTGCCGAATTCCACAATTACCGGAACAAGTGTATTGTAGAGTTGATTCTTTAATATTTCTTCCGCGGTTGTTCCGTTATACTTAACAGGTCGGATAGATGAAAAGCTCTGTGAAGATAATTTCGAGATGATAGAATCAAATGCATAAGTAGAAAAACAAAGGTTCATTAAATAAGTATTTTCCCCTATTATAATTTCAAATGAAATTAGAAGTACTGATTCGCTTTGTGAAGTTATTTGAGCAAAATCAATATCTGATTCGAACCTTTCTACCTGGAAATCGAAATTGGAAATTATCTGCCATCCTTTTTTAAGATCAATCATCACACGTTCGACAATAGAGCTCAAGACTTTTTGTTCGATAGGTGTAATCACTTTTGTCTGTTTTGTCCCTGTTCCGTTGCCACCGAGTAAACGGTCAACCAGTGTTAATGCAAAATCGTTGCTGAATTCTAAAATCCCCTTTACATCATAATTTTCTATTCCGAAAATAAATAAGCAAGCGGGATTCGAAACCGACAGCAAATATTCTGAATAATAAATTTGATCTATTGATGTTACATTTATGCTTACAATGGATTGCAGTTTGGAAACTAAAAATGAGGCAAAGCTTTCGGCAAAGCTTTCATGAAGATTCCTTAAAGTTCTAAGCTGAATTTTTGAAATTCTGTTTGGCAGCCGAAAGTCAAAAGGAGTCACCTCATATTCGGGAGTAGATACGTTCTCTTCCGCTTCACCTGTACTGACTTTATTTAAAAGCTGATCTATTTCTTGTTGGTTTAATAATTCTGCCATTTTATTGAATTATATATTTACTTAAATAGACTGTGTTCAACTGGATATCCGGCATCAGCCGTTTCACTCGATCCATCAAGTCAACTTTAATGGTATCCTTGTAAGGCAAAGCACTCAATTGAGGCAGCGTCATTCCAGACAGCACCGAAATAATCGCATCCTTAACCATCACTTCTTTGTTTTTTAATTCAGTTTTGTTTTCTTCATTTCCCAAATCAAACCCAACTGAAACCAATAGCAATCTCTTCCCGTCAGTCCCTTCGGGATTGACAATAACATCATCGATAGTAAAAATATATTTTCCCAAATCTGAAGTCTGAGAATTTTGGACGCTGTCTGTCGATGTCGTAATTGATGCGGTATTCTGGCCACCCTTTTTCATCCCGTCAACCTTCATCATCAATACATTAGCAGTAACAAAGTAAATGACCAAAACTTCGACAACAAAAGCAGGCAAACCGATCGTCAAAATCTTTGATTTAAAGGAGGATGATTTCTTCTCTTTTTTAACTACTTCAGCCGGGATTTCTTCCTTCCCCTCTTTCGGGGTATTTTTTTCTTTTTCTTCCATAAGTGTCCCGAATATCTCAACTGATATGCCATTTACCGGAATTGAAATTTCAATCAAATCAAAACGATCCGGATTAAAAAGTGGCTATATTTGGACATCTGGTTGTGGTTGGATTTTAAATAAAAAAAGGAGCACCGTTTGGTACTCCTTGTTTTCAGATAGGTATTGCTGATTATCTGATGAGATTTGTTATTTCTTGGAGTAAATTATCTGCCGTAGTAATAACACGAGCATTCGCCTGAAATCCGCGCTGTGAGACAATCATTTTTGTAAATTCTTCGGAAAGATCAACGTTTGATTGTTCCAGTGCTCCCGATTGAACGGTAGTGCCTGTTTCTTCTCCCAGGCTGCCGATTCTCGGCTCTCCGCTGTTAGCATATGCTGAATAAAGATTATCGCCGGCACTTATCAATCCGTTTAGGTTTGTAAATGTCGCACACATTATTTGTGCTAATGTCTTCGAATTTCCATTGGAGAAAATTCCTTCAATATTTCCATATTGATCAATCGAAATATTAGATAAAGTGGCAGAGGCTGAACCATCCTGGCTTAAAGCAGAAACCACAGAACTTGCTGAAGTTTGTGTAATTCCGTTAAACCCGCTTCCGAAGTCTAAGTTCAGTGTTACAGGGTCTGCACCGCCGGTAGGCAAAAAAGTTAATTGCGGATTTGAAGGGGAAATATTTCCGGGGTCCAAAGTACCGTCGGGATTAAATGTTAAAGTACCGGTTGAAGTAGCCGGGTTGCCATCGCTTGTATCCGAGCCGGGTACAGAGGCAGTCCAGGTCCATTGATTATCTCCAATTTTTGTGAACTTCATTGTAGCCTGGTGCGAATTTCCGAGAGAATCGAAAATAGTAACCGAGCCGCTTACAATGTTAGGCTGCCTGTTATCATCTGCTGAAAGACTAAGAGTCGATGTTGCAGCGTTTTCGGTTACAGCAGTCGAATCAAATGTAAAGTCAAGGTTGCTGCCCGGAATATTTACTTTATTATTGATACCGTCGAACAAAGCTTTGGAAGCATCGTTCATAACCATGTTGCCGGTTCCATCATCTACGAACTGGAGTCCCGGGATTGAACCTGTTCCAACAGAATTTCCGCTGCTATCGGTGACATTATAAGATAAGTCATATTCATCCGGGTTTGCAGTTTTTGTAAAAGTTAAATCAAGAGTATATGGGTCGCCGAATTCATTATAAATAGTAGTTGTGGTATCAAACGGGCCGGGTAAAGATGAATTTATATTTCCTCTTTGGACGACATTTTCAGTTCTTGTCAAATCGGAATTACTTTGCAAGTTACCGCCCCACTTAATATTGCTGGTAGCGACAGCAGGAAGCTTTAAATTTTTATCTATGATTATATCTTGTAAATTATTACCCGGAGGCAAAATTCCATCGGAATTAGCTACTTTACCCTGAACTATTGCACCATTATTCGGACTCACAAGCTTACCGTTTGCATCAAATATAAATGAACCGGCTCTTGTATAAAAATTTTGACCGTTGCTTTTTACAACAAATAAACCGGGCCCTTGCAGAGCCATATCTGTTGTAATACCAGTATTTTCAAAAGTGCCCTGGTTCCAATTTCTATCGATTGAATTTACCTTTACACCGAGGCCGATTTGAAATGTGTTCGTCCCACCGGTTGAATCTGTTGGATTTGTACCGGCTTTTACGAATTGATTAAATGTATCACAGAATGTTACGCGTGAACCTTTAAAGCCAATTGTATTTACATTGGCTATATTATTTCCAATTACATCCATCATGGATTGATGATTTTGTAAACCGGAAACGCCTGCGAAAAGTGCATTAAGAAGTGCCACAATAACCTCCTAAGGATTATTATTTTTTAGAATTATGATTCAACTTCAGTCAGTCTGTCGAATCAAGAGCGTCCTCAAAAGGTCCCGCTCTTTTGTTATTTATAATTTTTTAAGCAAGTACTACACTGTCTATATTTGTGAAAATGTTGCTTTCATTTTCATTGAGAGATACCGCAGTTACAACTGTCCGATTAGGTACATTCACGATAAAAGCAGTATCTTTCATCATAACCAATGAATCTTTAGCTCCTTTAGATTCTGCTTGATCCATTGCATTTTGAAGCTTTGTAACTTCATTTTCACCGATTTGAATATTCCTGGATTCCATTCGTTTAAGTGCATGATTGGAAAACTTAATTTTATTAAGTTCATCCTGAAATATTTTTGTGAAATCGGCACCGGAACCGGTGAGATTTTTCTTTAAACTCCCACTTGGCGAATCAATCGGAATAAAAGGAACATTAATTCCATTTATCTCAGCCATTGTAGTCTCCATTGCCAGTTGGGTTAAGAATTTCCAAAATGTCAGAGATCGAGTATTCGCTGTCGCCAACTAATATTTTTGTGCCGTCGTCTGCGAATTTTACACCGTTAATAGTTCCTGTTATATATGTATCTGCTGTTATATCTTTTCCTTCAAAATCTTTTGCATCAACTTTAAAGGTATAATCACCTTCAGGAACTTTGTTACCATCATCATCGCAAAAATCCCAGGAAACTTTATGGTCTCCCTGTGATTGAGGGACGTCGTGAATAGTTCTGACTAAATTGCCGCTCGAATCATATACCTGTATGTCGGCAGTTTGAGCGTTGCTTGGAAGACTATAACCTAGCTCGGTACTATCCTGGCCGGTGTATGAAAAATTATTTACGCCAAGCTTAACATCTTTACCTATTAAGTTTGCCGTCAAAGAGTTGTTGATTGATTGAGTCAATACTAGATTGGCTTGTATGCTCTGCGTCATTGAAGTATTTAAATTTGATAATTGTTCCAACGAGCTGAATTGAGCGAGCTGTGAAGCAAACTGAGTCCCATCTACTGGGCTGGAAGGGTCCTGATTTTTAAGCTGTGCAACTAACAGCTTTAAAAAATCATCCTTTCCCATTATAGAGTTGCTTTGAGTTGTAGCGCTACTGCCTGCTGCAGTAGAACCGATTTCTCCAACAGCCATAATACCTCCTTAAATTAAGTATTCATAAGTATTGTAACCCAGCTTTCGCGGGATTACAGTTGAGCCTAATTGTATAATTTCTATATTTTTATCATTAGTAGAAAATTTCTTCTTGTTTTGAAGATTTCTCGAATGCTGCTGCTCCGATCCGGATAAGGAAACATTTAATGAATTTATCGAAAGGCCCTGACTAATCATAGCTTGTTTCAGTTGATCGAGATTATTCTGAATTACATTTTTTACTGCATTATTTTCAACCTGGAAATTTGCTTTTACTGAATTCTGGCTTACTTCGATATTAATTTTAACTTTACCTAAATCTTCAGGCGATAGCTTTAGCTCTACAGATTTGCTTTGATTATCATTACCGGTTAATAATTTTCCCGGGCTGGATTGAAGCATTTGCTTTACAGTTTCGTGCACATTTCTAATAATTTGATTTAAGCTATCGGCATTTTTAAAGACTGGTTGTTTTAAAGCTGCAGCATCTGTAATTCCCTTTTTCGCACCATCAACCTGTAAATTAGCACTTTGACTGAACTGGTTAAAATCGTTATCTGATTTTATTTCTTTAATTTTTTGTCCGGCATTCGATTCCTGCTTCTTGCCGTCTTTATTTTCATTTTTATTTTCGGATAAAACATTCGATTGCTCTAAAGGATGAAAATCCTGAACGGGTTTTACATCGATCTCAAAATTCTTTTTATTATCATTTAATTTCTCATTAATATCGCCATCTTTGTCTTTTTCCAGCACGGCAGTATTTCCTAAAATAACCTGCTGATTTAATGTTTTTAAATCATTGCCGCCATTACTTTCAATAATCTGATGTTTGAAATCTACTGCTAAATTTTGAGTTGTTTTAGTTTCACTTTTATTTGAAGCACTAAAAATATTTTTAAGATATTCGGATTGTTTTAATACTTTAAAATCCACGCTCTTTTCAGTTTTGCCTGACGAATTTCCACTAATAATTTTTGATGAACTTAAAGGAGTGCTGTTATCACTTTGCCCGGTTTGTAAATTATTATCCGTCTTCCCGGATTGTTTTGACGGGACAAAATTTCTTATGGATTCAATTATATCCGATAAAAAATTATCTGCAGGTTTATTAACCTTTATATTATTTTCCGCAATTATTTTATTATCAACTTGATTATTATCTACCTGCTCATTCTGAGTGTTTGCCAAAGGATTTGCTGGTTCAATTTTGCCGGCATTTGAATTTGTATTTATACTTTCCGGTTCTTGAATTGTACCGGCATTCTTTGAGTTATCAACAATGTCTATTTTCAATTCGAAATTATCGCTAACCGGTTTTTCTTTTAAATTATCCTGTATCGTTACTTTTTTGCCCTGGAAATTTTCTTTAACCCTCGTATTTGAAGTAGTTTCTGTAATGTATTTTTGACCGTTATTTATTTTCGAAGCTGTAGAACCTAAGATTTTATTTCGAACAGTTTCATCCGTTTTTCCGGCCTGATCGTTTTCGATTAAATTTTCTGAATCTGTTTTCCCGGCAACATTTTGTTTAATTTCTTCCTCTGAATTCTCAAATGGTTGAACGTCAATTAAGTTCTTCTGATCTGATGAACCGGAGACTTTTATTTGAGGCGTTTCTGTACTGTTATCGATAACTTTTCCGTCAACTGAATTTTTCAAATTGGTTTCAGCAGAAACTTTTTGTTGAACACCTTTTCCTAAATCTTCTATTGCTTGAGCATCAATTTTATTATTCGGACTCGATGATCCAGTAACCTTTATTTGAGGTGTTTCAGTCGTTTTATTGAAAGTTTTTCCATCAACTATATTTTTTAGATCGATTTTAACGGAAGCTTTTTGTTCAGTCCCGGTTTCTGAATTTTCAACTGTTTGATCAACAACTATATTTTTCGGGCTTGTTGAACCGGAGACTTTTATTTGAGGCGTTTCTGTACTGTTATCGATAACTTTTCCGTCAACTGAATTTTTCAAATTGGTTTCAGCAGAAACTTTTTGTTGAACACCTTTTCCTGAATTTTCTATTGTCTGGGCATCTACTATATTTTTCGCATTTGTTGAACTGGAAACTTTTATTTGAGACGATTCAGCAGTTTTTCCATCAATTATATTATTCAAATTAACAATGTCACTGGTTTTTTCATTTTCAGCAGCGCTCTTTTGTACTTCGTCAGGTACTATTGTTGAATTTATATTTGAAGCGTTTTTATCGGTATTATTTTTATTTTCAGGACCTGCTGCGGTAATTTGCTCATTTACATCAGAAAGAGTTGCATGAGTAATTTTAATAGCTGAGTTAGGCTCCAGGTATTTATTATTTAATCCATATTTTGTATTCCCCACACTTAGATTATTATCAGCTATTTTGCTACTTTCGTTTGCAATTACTCCATGCAGCCTTTCTGAATTTTTCCCGATATTCATTTTCGATAATTTTAGATTTACAGAGGTATTACCAAAATTAAGAACTATTTTAACGGCACCGTTTGCCTGCAATTGCTGCATAATTTCAGAAACCATTTGGTCAGCAGGACTTGAACCATCACTCGATTTATTATCATTTAAGTTTGAAACTGTTTGGTCACTTTTTACGTTTTTTGCCAGCGCAGGACTGCTTTCGATTTTTACATCACCAATTTCTTGAAATATTCCGTTAAGTAAAGCTGTTAAATCTTCACCGGAAATTACATCCGTATTATTTTGCTGATTATTGTTTTCGATTTGACCGGTTTCAACAGGCTCTTTGTCAGCACCGGTATTTTCTAGATAAACTTTTACTTTTGCATTAGCCGTTTTTTGAAGCTGATTTGCAGTTGTAGATATGCTATTAGAATTGTCGTTTATAATTTTATTTAAAGATTCATTATCAGTAGAATGCTCTATTCCATCAGCCTTACTTTTCACGAGTTCAGCCGTATTTACAGATTCTGCAGATTTTCCTTGGTTCTCATTTATAAGCACTTTTATAATATCCGAAAAAAGATATCTGGGATTATTGAGTTTTGAATTTATCGCCAAACTCTTTTTTGAAGCATTTTCAATAACTGAGAGAAAAACAGGATTAAAGTTCATTATATAGAAATTGTCTGAATTTTTTGTTAAAAACATTATTTCTTATCAATGTTATTATCGTAAATTTTAATAATTACTTTATCGCCTGTATTGAACAATTTTATTGGCTGTTACAGGGTCCAGGTAGGTCAAAATTTCAGCAGCTTTCTTTTTCTTCATAGTATAAATGATATCTCTCGATGTTTTATCATTGTACTGCTTAATAATTTGAGCAGCTTTCTGAGGGTCCATCGAATCGTAAAGCATGGCTGTTTGTTTTACCCATTTTTCGTACAATGTATCGGGCTGCGATTCGTTTTGTGCAACCGTATCGGAAGACTGATTGTTCACAGCAACTTTTTGGGTTTCAGTCGGTTTTTCTTCCGTCTGCACTTTTGGAGGAGTAACTTTATTTTCGTCTGCCAAATTATTGTTTTGAGGCTTGCTTACAGTATGTTGAGGTACCGTGGGAGTAGTAGAATTTATCAGAGTAATTTTCTGCACAGGTTTTGAAGAATCAATATCATTTCCGGTTAGCTTTGGTTTTACATGGCTATCTTTTTTAGCAGTGCTAGAATCCAGACTCACCATTTTCGAGCTGGCTTTGGAAAAATCAAATTTGAAAATATTTGTGTATTGCGAATTTAAATAAATTAATAACGCCGTTATTATGATAAACGCAATTGGAAATGGAAGGTATTTAGTAATATTTTTCAAAATTTACCTCTGATAAAAGATTGAGCCGCAAATTCTTCAATCATTTTATTTTCTTTGGAATTTTCTTCTTTCTTGAAATTTTCAAAATGGATTTCCTCTAAAGTCTCGAACATTTTGCATTCCATATTTTTCTTCTGCAATTCTTTAATACGTTCATCGAGTTCATCATTTAATGCCAATATTTTTCGACCGGATAAATCGATTTTTTTCTTCAGACTTTTTTGATATTCGTACAGCATTCTTAGGCTTAGTGCATTTTTACAGTGTCCAATTTCGGAATAGCTGCTTTCCAATTCGAGAAGAAATTTTTTCTTTTCTTCATTTTCTTCATACTTCTCCAATTCAAGCTTAGCAATTTCTTTTTGAACTTTTTTCTCAAGAATTTCTTTTGTCTTTTTTACCGTATTAAACTGAAAATGAAATTTAGACATAATATTATTCCAGAGGTTCTTCTATAATTTTATTTAATTTTTTTATAGTCTCTTTTAGGGAAGCCTTTTCAAGCATATCCTGCTTCAGAAATTCTCTCAACAAATTTATTTTTGTTAAAGCGTGATCAATCTGCGGATTGCTTCCTTTAACGTAGGCTCCGATGTTTATCAAATCTTCCGCCTCTTTATACGTTGATAGGATTTCGTTAAAAATCATTACTCTTTTTCTATGATCTGTCGTAACGACATCAGGCATCACCCTGCTTATGCTTTGCAGAGGATCTACAGCAGGAAACTGCGCTTTGTTTGCAAGCTTACGAGACAATACAATGTGACCGTCGAGAATTGATCTGACAGCGTCGGCAATCGGTTCAGTCATATCATCGCCGTCAACAAGCACAGTATAAAAGCCGGTAATTGAACCTTCTTCTGCCGTACCTGCCCTTTCCAGCAGTTTTGGCAGAATTGCAAAAACCGATGGAGTATATCCTTTTGAAGTCGGAGGTTCACCGATAGTTAACCCGATTTCCCTTTGAGCCATTGCAAACCTAGTTACCGAATCCATCATTAAAACAACATCCAGTCCCTGATCTCTAAAGTATTCCGCAATTGTAGTCCCGATATATGCACCTTTAATTCTAAGCAGTGCAGAGTTATCGCTTGTTGCAACTACAACAACTGATCTTTTTAATCCTTCTTCGCCCAAGTCCTTCTCGATAAACTCCCGGACTTCCCTTCCCCGTTCTCCAACCAACGTAATAACATTGACATCAGCATTCGTATTTCTTGCAATCATTCCTAGTGTAACGCTTTTTCCAACGCCGCTTCCTGCAAAGATTCCCATTCTCTGTCCCCTGCCTATCGTCAACAGTCCGTCAATTGAGCGAACTCCTGTTTGCAGCGGCGTATCAATTCTTTTTCTAGTAAGAGGATTTGGAGGATTACGGTGAATTGGCATTTCAATTGTACAGCCTGTATCTCCTTTCCCGTCAATCGGGTTTCCCAAACCATCTAATACCCTGCCTAATAATCCTGGGCCTACTTTAATTGTAAAAGATTTTCCCGTCGATATTATTTCACATGAAGGTGAAATATTTTGAACTTCACCTAAAGCAATTGAGAGTACCTTTGCTTCTTTAAAACCGACAACCTCGGATTTGCAAATCTCGTTACCGTTTTTATCAATAATAATACAAATTTCACCTAGAGAAACGTTAGGACCGGTAGAGACTATTACTAATCCTACTACATCTGTTACTTTTCCGTTAATTTTAATTATATCCGAGTTTTCAAGAATCATGTTGAATTTTTTCGAATATAATTCCGTTAATTCCATTTTAAATACCGAGATTTTTTCTATTCAAAATATTTTTTTAGTTCGGCTAATTGAGTATTTATCCTCGCATCGACATTACCGATATCGGTTTCAATAACACAGCCGCCGCACTCAATTCTTTCATCAGTTTGAAAATTTATTTTCGCAAGTGATTCATCCAAAAATTTATTTTGGGAATTATCTTTATTTATTTTTTCATAATCTCCGGGATTTAATTTTATTAGTATATTATTTGTCCCGATGACTTTTCTAACGGCTTCTTTAAGAACCGCGGAGATATTCGTTTCTCTCACAATTTCTCTTCTAATAATTTTTTCCGAAATTTTAAAAGCCAAATCAATAATCGTGTTTTCAAAAGCTTTATCGTAATTCAACATCATATTATCGACGTGTTTCATAAAATTTTCAAAATTTAATTTTTCTGCTTCAAGCTGACTGTCATATTCTTTCACAAGTTCCTGACCGGCAGCATCATAACCATCTTTATATCCTTTTTCAAAATGCTGATGGAACAAAGCATCCAACTGGACTTGTTTCGAAATTGAATTATTTGAAAAATCTTCTACTTCATCTTTGAATTTTAAGCCGACTCTTTTCCCGTTATTCCGTTCGATTTTTATTACATTAGACATAGATTTCGTCGCTGTTCCCTCTGAGGTTTATTGTGATCTCACCGTTGTCTTCCAGTTCTTTTACAACATCGATAATCTTAGCTTGTGCAGATTCAACTTCTTTCAGCTTAACCATGCCCATGTACTGGAGTTCTTCCTTTAACAAATCGGAAGCTCTTTCCGACATATTTCTGAAAAACTTTTCTTTCAATTTATCTTCTGCAATTTTTAACGCAAGTGCTAGATCTTTTCTGTCAACTTCCCTAAGTATTCTCTGGATGTCTTTATCCTGTATGTGGACAATATCTTCAAACAGGAACATAAGTCTTTTAACTTCGGAAGAAATTTCAGGATTTTGCTGCTCAAGTTTTTCCAGCAGCTCTTTACTTAATCCGACATTTGTTTTATTCAGAATGCTTGCCAAAGCCTGCGGACCGCCGATTTTACTAATAGACTGGGACATGCTGAAACCTGCAATTTCATCGACCACTTTTTCCATTTGCTTTAAAGTCTGCGGTGAAATTTTTCCGAGAGTTGCAATTCTAAAAACTACTTCATCTCTCATAGCTTCGGGCATTTCTTTAAGAGCGTCAGCAGTTTGAACTGGATTTAAATGCGAAAGTATTAATGCTATAGTCTGCGGATGTTCTTTGTTAAGAAAACTAATTAATTGTGTAGAGTCCGCTTTTTTAAGAACATCAAATCCCTTAAGAGTAGTCAGTGTTTTGACTCTATCGATTATTTCAACTGCTTTTGTTGAACCAAAGGATTTTTCCAAAACTGCCTGTGCGTATTCAATGCCTCCTTCAAGTACATATTCCCTTGCGGTAACCATGTTGTAAAATTCTTCCATTACATCGTCAACAACATTGGAAGGGATATTTTTTGCTTTGCTTATTTCAGTTGAAATAATTTCTACTTCCGCAGCATCCATATACTTGAATACTTCGGCAGCAATTTCAACGCTCAGCCCGATAAGTAATAATGCAGATTTTTGAGCGCCGGTTATTCGACTGGTTTTTATAGCTTTATTTTGCATATTATATTAAGACATTTCATCTTCGTGAAGCCAGGCATTTATTAACTTTGCAGCATCCACCGGATTTTTTGCAACGTAATTGGATATTTTATCTTGCTGCGTTTTTTTCCTTACAGCTTCATCTGAAATTTCGTCTTCAATATCTCCAAGCGGTATTATTTGACGTTTACGGTCAGGTGGTAATTTTTGTTTACCGCTGCCGCCTTTTCCTCTTAAAGATGTCGGTTTTGATGATTCGATGTAGCCCGATACATTGTCGGATTGAACATCACCAAGATATATTTTTTGATTTTTTAGTTTTCCTAAAAGCGACTTAAGAATAAAGATAGCTCCAATGATCCCTACAATGACAAGTATTATATCGGTATAATCTTTATAATTATCTATGAATGATGGCTTTACAGTATCAATATTATCAACCGGTTTCGTTTCAAAAGAAATATTGACTATTGAAAAATTATCCTTTCTCTGGTCATTATAGCCAACTGCATCTTTAACAATTTCTTCGAGCTTTTTCATCTGTTCGGGAGCTCTTGGCTCATAAACTACTTCTGTTTTATTACCTTTTTTAACATCCTTTGGAATGTCGTTAATTACGGTTGCAACACTTAATCTTTTTATATTTCCGGCTGCTTCAACAACTTTCTGAATTGTATTGCTAATCTCATAATTTGTCGTGGTATTTTGGCTTACCTGTGCAGTAGAATCTCCGGAATTCTTTCCGTTATTTTCAGTTTTAATTGTCTGTTCACTAACGGTAACCTGGCCGTTAGGATCATAAATATTCATTGTCTTTTCAACTTGACTAAAATCTATGTCGGCGTTAACCTGTACCATAGCATTGCCGTAGCCGAGAATATTATCAAGCATCTTTTGCGCTTTTGAAGCTAAATAATTTTCAATGGATTGCTTTATTTCATATTGCTTTGCACTGGATGATGCTATCGGGTTATCATCATATTCTTTTGAAAGAATCTGTCCTCTCGTATCGATTAAAGTGACATTTCCCGGTTTTAAACCTTCCACACTGCTTGAGACAAGATTAACTATTGCCGAAACATTTGCTTTAGAGACCATGTAGCTGTTTGCCAGCTTAAGAACAACAGATGCTGTTGGTAATTTTTCCTCATCTTTAAAAACTGATTTTTTAGGAATGACTATATGAACCCTTGCGCCTTCAACTCCATCGATTTCCATAATCGTCCTTGCAAGCTCACCTTCCAATGCTCTCTGGTAATTCAACTTTTGCATGAAGTCAGACATCCCCATAGTATTTTTATCGAATATTTCATACCCGACTATGCCTGCACTTGGGATTCCTTTACCTGCAAGTGAAAGCCTTGATTCATAAACTTTTTCTTTAGGTACTTCGATGGTTTTTCCGCCGTCGTCGATTTTGTAAGGGATTTTCTGATTGTTTAAATAATCTACTATTTTGGAAGCATCATCCGTTGAGAGATTCGAATAAAGGACGGAATAGCTGGGCTCATTCAAAAAAAAAGCTACTGCCGAAAGGAGCACGAAAGTTAATACTACCGCTCCGCCAATTACTATTTTTTGCTGAAGTGAAAATTTATTAAATAATGTTAGGACTGCATCTAACGGGTTTTTACTCATTTATTTAGACCTGCATGTTTGTCAATTCTTTATAACAATCTATTGCTTTATTTTTTATTTCAGAAAGCAATTCCAAACTGGTTTTAGCTTTTTCCGCTGCAATCATTACGTCCTGTATTTCCGCATTTCCGCCTAAGACAAAATCCTGCGTAACTTTATTCGATTCCATTTGATCGTTGTTAACACTACCAATAAAATCGGAGAGGACATTTTTGAAATCCGTTCCTTTATTAGGCTGTGTCTCATTTATTAGGCTTTTACTTAGTACACTTCCAATTGAATCAATATTCATTATCAACCTCTTTTATCAAATAATGAACCCACTTTAACACCGGATAAGCTGCCGTCTTTATGGTAAAAATGATAGTCTGCGATTTCGGCTTTTTTATCCGGATATTTATTTATAAAAAATTTTTTTTCGTCCCTTGAAATAACATTCACCTGAGATTTGGTGGATGCATCTTTAACTGTATTATTTAGTCTGTTTAAAGTGTAATTACCGATCCGGGTCGATTCTATTTTCATTTTATATATCCAGTGAATCTTTAACTATTTGTTTTGAAGAATTTAATGCCGTAAGATTCGCTTCATAGCTTCTTGAAGCGGCAATCATATCAACCATCTCGGTTATAATATTCACATTTGAAGTCTGAACATATCCGTCCTTATTGGCGTTTACGTTATTCGGATCATAAACAACTTCGCCCTTTGAATTGTCAACTGATTCATAACTTGCAATTCCATCATTGTTTTGTCCGTTCACGTTCAACGTTGTAGAAGGGTTTGAAATCTGGTTTTCGTTTGTGGTTATCAGCCTTATTGTATTTTGAGAGTTTAAATTAAGAGCAGGGAAAAGATCATTTTTTTGAACTACGGTTAAATACTTTCTTTTATAAGGCTGACCATCTGCGGTTCTAACCGTATCGGCATTTGCAATATTTTCAGCAATCAAATTCATTTTTTTCCTTTGAATGCTTAAACCTTTTGCACTAATATCAAAACCGGGTATGTTATTTCCTATTTTCAACCTCCGCCTCCGTTTCCACCCTGAATAATTTCCTGAAGTGTTTTATAATAGTTGCCGATTTGTTGTGAAGCGAACTTAAACCGGATTGTATTTTTTGCTAACTCCGCCATTTCCTGATCAATGTCAACATTATTTATTCCTGAAGCCATGTCTTTGCTTTGATCTTCATAAATTTTAGCGTTGTCTTCCGGTATTGCGCCTTTAAGCTGACGATCATTCGTTGTTTTTAAATTGTTGATATTGTCGGAGAGAATATCGGAGAACCGAACATCTTTTCTCTTGTAATTTTCAGTTCCGATATTTGCAATATTCTCGCTGATAAGCTTGTTACGAAGTGAGCAAAAATCGATGAAGTTTTCAAGTAATTTTATATTCGATGCACTCATGTCTTTCCAAAATTTTCATTGGAAATTCAAAATGAATGCCATTAAAACATTTTAATTATTGCCTAAATGCTAATGGAATGAATAAAAGAATGGCTAAAGCTAACCAGATGTAAATTATTATTCAGAATAATCCAGGTATACTGTTTTTGTTTTCCCGCAGGTGCAGATGAATTTTATCTCTTTTATTATATCGTTTTCATCTTTTTTGAGGACAAATTTTACTCCATCATGGCTTTCCTCTCCTATAACAATCTTTGTTTTACCGACAAGATTTGCATCTTTTGATTTTAAAAGATTAGAGTGTTTCGATGCAGGAAGTTTAAATTCATCAAAAACTTCTTCTTCAAAAGTATCAAGCATAAATTAGAAAGCTCCGTTTATTATTTCCTGAATATTTTCAAGAGGAGTAATGATATCCGCATACCCGGCATCAACAATTGCTTTCGGCATCCCGTAAACTACACATGTGTCCTCATCCTGGGCAATGCAATATCCGCCGGAGTTTTTCAATTTTTTAATCCCTTCAAGACCATCCTTGCCCATTCCCGTCATAATAATTCCGAGAGTATTTTTACCATAAATATCGACAACCGATTTGATCATGACATCAACACTAGGCCTATGCAGAGTTGTTTTGGGTTCTTCGGTAATCGATAAATATAAATTACCACCGGTGTTTTTCTTGGTTTTTAAATGAAATCCACCGGGTGCAATATAAACCGTATTTTTTTGAATGATTTCACCGTTTTCAGCTTCTTTAACATTTAGGTTGCTCAAATCATTCAATCTATCTGCTAAAGATTTTGTGAATTTCGGCGGCATATGCTGCACAATAAATACCGGGCAGTTTATTGTACTTTTTATCAATGGAATCACTTTTTGCAATGACAGTGGACCGCCTGTTGAAACACCGATAGCAATTGCTTTAAAATAATTACCCGGTAATTTAGAAGCTTGTGCCTGTTTTTCGACTGCTGCATATTTTTGAATACCATTTCTCCTTATACGCATCAGCCTGCTCATCAATGACTTCTGCCTGCCGAATTCTTTGACTTTCCCGATTAACTCTTCTCTAAAGTTTACAGTGCCTGTATTTACATAAGAGTGGTCTTTTGGAATAAAATCAACTGCACCATACTCAAGCGCCTTTACAGTGGCTTCAGCTCCTTCAGTCGTTAATGAACTCACCATTATCACACTGGTCGGAGAATCTTTCATAATTCTTCTAAGCGCCGAGAGGCCATCCATTTTAGGCATCTCAACATCCATAGTTATTACATCAGGACTCAGCTTTTTAGCTAAGCTGCAGCCTTCTTCACCATCGCATGCTGTACCGATAACTTCTATTTCATCGGATGAACCAAGCATAAATGAAATTGATTTGCGCATAAACGCAGAATCGTCAACTACAAGAACTTTAACCGTGCTATCCAAAATTCATCCTTTTAGTTTATGAACTAATTCAGCTAAATCCAAAATCATTACAACTGTTCCATCTCCCATAATGGTCGAGCCTGCAATTCCTTTTGTATTTTCAAATAAATTACCCAACGGCTTTATTACAATTTCTTTTTGTTCAATTAATTTATCAACCTTTATGCCGAATTCTTTTTCCGCAACACCAACAATAACAACATACTGCCAAATTTTCATCTCATCATTTTCACCTTGACGGTAGAGAGCTCTATCAATGTTTACAATCGGTATTATTCTATCACGAATTTTTATTACTTCATGATTGTTTATGGTCTTTATAGATTCGACATGAATCCTTACTACTTCAATTACAGAATTTAATGGAATTACTAATTTTTCATTGCCGACAGCGACAATCATTCCAGTGATTATTGCAAGAGTTAGCGGCAGTTTAATGATAATTACAGTACCTTTTCCTTTTGTAGACTCGATGTTTATTATGCCTCTTAATTTTGAGACATTCGTTTTGACAACATCCATCCCTACGCCTCGACCGGATACATTTGTTATTTTTTCGGCTGTTGAAAATCCAGGTAGAAAAATCAGGTTAAAAATATCCTGCCGGGTTAATTCTTTTGCTTTTTCTTTTGCTATCAAACCTTTTGAAACGGCTTTTTCCAGTATTAAATTTTCATCAAGGCCTTTGCCGTCGTCTTCAATTTTAATTATTATCTGGTTACCTTCTTGTGAAGCTGAAAGAGTAACCGTTCCGGCTTCAGGTTTATTAACCTTCTTTCTTTCTTCCGCATTTTCAATTCCATGGTCAACGGAATTTCTTACGAGATGAACAAGCGGGTCATTTATTTCTTCAACAATTGTTTTATCAAGCTCGGTATCCTCTCCATTGATTATTAGATTTACCTCTTTACCTGTCTCTTTCGAAAGGTCTCTAATTAATCGTGGAAAACGATTAAACACTTTACCGATTTTTACCATTCTTGTTTTCATCACAACCGTTTGTAGCTCATTCGTCATGAGATCAATCTGCTTTGAAGATTCGGCTAATTCTCTGGCAAAATGAGTCCCGTCATATAAAGAAGCTATTTCTAGGCTGACCTGGGCTAAACGGTTTCGCCCTAAAACAAGTTCCGAAACTATATTCAATAAATCATCTAATCTTGCAACATCTACTCTTATGGTATCATCCGCTTTTTTTAGAAACGAAGCTTCAATAGTTTTATTTTTTTCTTCCTTTTTATTTTTCTCTTTTGCAACTATTTTTTCTTCATTTTCGATTTCACAACCAGCCTCTGATTTCTTATCTTCATTTGTTTGCTCAACAGTTTCAATTTTCTCATCTAATTGTACTTTTTCATCAATCTCTGAAGTCTCACAGGCATTGCGTTTTTCCTCGGTTAGGGTTTTGTCACCGGTTTTAGAATTCTTGCTGGTATTTATTTGCTTTTCTGAACTTGCGGTTTTTACTTTTTTGCTGTGTTTAGTTGATTTTCGTTTGGTTTTGCTTTTCTGAGTTAAAGCAGTTTCAGATGAAGTTTTTAATGCTGCAGATTCGTCCTTAATGTTAAACGAATTGAATTCGGCTTCAAGTCTTGCGATGCATTCATCTATCTCGACATCTTCATTTAAATTCGTTTCAATATTAATCAGTAATTCTTTTATCTTATCATAAGCAATTAAAATTACATCCATTATCCCGGAAGTTAATACAGCTTCACCCTTGCGAAGCTTGTTTAAAATATCTTCGCATCTATGAGTAACGGCAGCGGTTCTTTCAAGACCAAAGAAACCGGAAGTACCTTTAATTGTATGAAAAGAACGGAATATCTGATTTAGAAGCTCCATATCAGACGGATTTTTTTCGATTTCGACTAAATCGACATCCAGCTTTTCTAAAATTTCTTTGGTCTCAACAATAAAACTGCCGAGCAGCTCTTTCATTTCCGGATCGTTAAGATCAATATTTATAACATCTTCCATAATTAAGAAAATAATTTATCTATTTCATCTTGTGAAGCAATTTGTTTTTGTTCGATTACTAGCGAATCTACAAAATTTTGTTTATTCTGTGTATTTGTATATGATGCCTCTGCATCAAATGTTGAAGCATCTCTACCGCTGACGGCTTTAAATTTACTTTCTTCCATATTGGTTTTTTCAAAATCACTAATTAAAGAAGATAAATTCTGCTGTACTGAAAAGATAAGATGATTGACCGATGCTAATTGCTGGGATGTAATATCCTGGACCTGTAAAGAAAGCGTAATATTATTTGTCTCTTCGTTAATTCGTTTTAAAGTTTCAATTAATGCAGGAATTGTTTCAAAATTCGAGTTAAGCTTTTCATAATCCTCCATCAAGCTGCTTACTTCCGGAGTGCTTTGTACAAGGTTTCTTAATTTTTGAAATATTTCTTGTTTCTTCAATTCAACCTGCATCAGATCTACAAGTTTTCTAATAATAAAATTTAACTCAAGGTTTATGCTGTCGACTTTATCCAGAATTTCCGTTGTAGCCAATTCGGTTGCACTTGTAACATCGTCAATCTGAAGTGTAGCCTTTGGAATTTTAGAAGTACTGTCCGATATTGAAGAATTTATATTTTCAAGCAGAGGAACGGTTTCTCTCATAAAATCAAGCAGGCTTTGTATTATAGGAATCAGTTTTTGACCGTACCTGAAAACCGACTTAAGATCATTAAGCCTTTCAAAAAGATCGGAAAAACTTTCACGGTTTTCCATTTTTTTCTCTCCTTATACTGCAGTTAATATTTGTTCAATTTTTTCTTTTAATACCGATGGAGTAAAAGGTTTAACAATATAATTGCTAACTTTTGCCTGAAGAGCAAGAAGAATATCATCTTTTACTCCCCGGGTAGTAACCATTAATATCGGTAGTTCGGTATATTTTTCTTTACTTCTAACAAGTTTAATAAATTCCAAACCAGACATAGTCGGCATATTCCAATCTGTTATTACAAAATTTATTGTTTCGTCCCCTGTAAGTTTTTCAAAAGCTTCTTTTCCGTCGTTTGCTTCAATAAAATCGCTATATCCTAAAGTCTTTAATGAATTTATTACTATCCTCCGCATAGTAAAGGAATCATCGACTATTAAGAATTTCACAACCATATAATTACCTTAATTTAAATATTTTGAAACTTCGTATAATATCCGTTTGGGATTGAACGGTTTAATTAAATAAGAATTAGCCCCACATTTAATTCCTTCTTCTACCATGCTGTCGTCAGCTAGAGAAGAGAGAATTATTATAGGTACATCGCTGTATTCCTGATTGCCCCTGATTGATTTAATCAATTCAAACCCATCGATATTAGGCATGTTTAAATCGGTAATAATCAAGCTGATTTTCTCTTTCGGCAAAACCTCCAGGGCCTCCATACCATCGGAAACAGCAACTGTCTCAAATCCTTTAAGCATTAAGGACATGGAAATAAATTTCCTTATGGATGGAGAATCATCTGCAACTAATATTAATTTTTTCATGCTTCTTTTTTATAAGCTATTGTCTTTGGAAAATTCATTATCTTAAATGCTTTTGAGATATTGTGTAATGTTTCGGAATATCCTATAAACAAGTAACCACCTCTGGATAGAGAATTATACAAATTTGATACCACCTTTATCTTGGAGCTTTGATCAAAATATATTAAAACGTTTGCGCAAAAAATTACATCGAATCCAAGCATTGTTCTCATAGATATATCATCGTATAAATTTAAAATTTTATAAGTCACTATATCCTTTACAGAAGAACTCAATTCATAAACATTATTGGCGGATTGACGAAAGTATTTTTTTAAGTAGTATTCCGGAGTGTTCCGGACAGCGTACATTTTATATTTGCCTTTTTTCGCCGTTTCCAGAACGGAGCTGCTTATATCGGTACCGACTATTTCAAACTCTAGCTGAGGGTATTTCGGCTTTACAAATTCGTTGATTGAAATTGCAATTGAGTAAGCCTCTTCGCCGGATGAGGAGGCCGCACTCCATATTCTTATCTTTTTTTTGCCCGTTTTTATTTTGTCGGAAATTAATTCTGGTAAAATATTAGTAACGAGGGCATCAAGCTGAGGCTGGTTCCTAAAGAAAAAGGTTTCATTTATCGTAATTGCATCGTATAAATAGGTAATTTCCTTTACTTTATTTTGATAAAAATTCATGTAATCAAAATATTCTTCGTAATTGTCCAGGCCCAGGTAAATCACTCTTTTTAACAGCCGGCTTTCCAATAAATATTTTTTATTATCCTGAAAATAAATTCCGCAATTTTCGTAAATCAGCTTTCTCCATTTTCCGAATGTCTCGTTCGACAAGTTAGGAGTATTTCTAACTGTTGAATAATAACCTTTATTATCAATTAAATTTATTCCGGTATTCATTTATCTTTACTTGGTTTATGGAGTAATCATTCTATCGTTTAAAAGGGAAACTGCTCTTTCTCGAACCATCTCTTCTTCATCTTCGCAAAACCGCTTTATTATTTCAATAGTATTTTCGTCATTACCGAACGAAAGAATTTCAAGCAGCTTCAGGCGATTCCAATAGCTCGTATCATCGGCCATTATGTCCATAAATAATATAGCTGTCTGCTGATCAAGTATGTTAAGAATTTCAAAAGAGGTTATCCTGATTTCTTCGTCAGAATCTTTAAGACATTTGATGAGAGCATCGGATAAATTGCGCAATTCAACACTATCAAAAAAATTCAAACCGATACCAACATTTGAGAACAATATTTCTTTAAATAAATAAATGATTGATTTCAGATTTGAGGGATTTTTCGAAATTACTTCCGATATATTATCAAAGATTAATTCATAGTTGGCAAAAAATTTAGGAGTTAATATCTCATCTATCTCTTCGTCCAACCCGTAAATTTCAAAGCAAGCGTTTAAAATTTCCCGGTCATTAAAATCGCTTAATAAATTTGCCGCATTTTTTTTATACTTCAATTCCCCTTCAGTAATTGTGTACAGAATGGAATTCCTCATCCGTTCGTCAAAGGGAATGTCTAAATTTAATTTTTCTTTTAATTGGTAGATGGAATTAATCAATATCCAGACTATAGGGCCTGAATTTTCATTAAGCTCGCTTAGAAGAAAAAAGAATGTTTCAACGTCGCCTATCTGACCTAAACTTTCAATAATTGTTACTTTATCCAGATCATTTTCTAATGAATACTTCCCTGTTAGAAATTCGAGACTGCTTTTCGAATTTATTTTACCGAGAGCTTCTATGATATTTGGTTTGAAAGTTTCATCCTTTTCATAAAAACCTATCATGTCCTGCACCGCCTGTTCGGATTTCAGATTACCCAAAGCTTCAATACAGGATAGGATTAAATTCTGATTTCCCGTAGTATTCAATACTTCGATAATTTTACTATCAACCGATAGGTCACCGATTAATCCCAGCAGGTCGATAACGAATTTTTTGTCGTCATCATCACCTTCATCAATAAAACTTAAAAGTGCGCCGGTTGCGTTTTCTTTTAAATTTAAAAGGATTTCTCCGGCTAAATTTCTCACCGATAATTCCGGATACTGAACGTATTTGACCAAAAGCCTTGGAACCCGGGGATTTGATGCGCCGCTTAAAAGCCTGGCTAAAGCATTCCTAACACCTTTATCCGGATCGGAAATTAATGGAATTAAAGCGTCAATTTCCTCACCGGTTAAATCGGTATTCAGAAAATTTTCAATTGCTTCAATTCTTTCGGAAGGTTCGGCTGATTTTAATGACACTAAAGTTTGGTTGTTTTTCATCTTAAAAATTTTTTAAACTTAAAATATCTATTTTTATAATCGTGCAGTTTATGCGATTGTTTAGCCCATAATTTGTTTTTTTAATTCCAAAAAAATTTTTAAAATAAATTGCAGAACCCCAGAATTATGCCGTAAGCATATGTTTTCAAAATATCGGAAGGTTTAAGCAACCGATTTAAGCTTATCTACTCCGTCCACAAAAAGTATCTTTTTTAGATCAATTAAAATAAGCAGCCTATCATCGAGCTTTCCAACGGCTTTTATATATTCCGAGTTTACACCGGAAGCCATTTCAGGCGGTTCTTCGGTTATGTTTTCCGGTATTCGAATTACTTCCTTTACAGCATCAACAATAAATCCTACTGTTTTACCGCTTATTTCAATTACTATTATCCTAGTATTTTTATCCGTCTCCTTTTTTTCCATTCCGAGTTTACATCTCAGATCAATTACAGGAATAACCCTGCCTCTTAAATTGATCACACCTTCAACATATTCAGGAGCATTCGGTACTTTGGTTATCTGCATCATCCTATTAATTTCATGAACATTTAATATATCCACGCCAAATTCTTCATTACCTAATATAAAGCTGACCAATTGCAGCAGTTTGGAGCTGTCCTGTTTTTGTTCATTTTTATCCGTCATTTTGCACCTTATTATTTATATTCATAAAATCATTTATGAGATAATTTACCGTTATTCTCAACGAACATTTTTTTATTAGATTCGCTGTCAGTCTTATATAATTCCAGCGAAGATTCGAAATATTTATTATCAACAGAACTGTTTAACTTAAATCTACTAACCAAATCCAGTAAATTTTCCGTCAATTTATTCAGGTCTTCCGAAGCCCTAGCGACTTGCTGAATTCCAGTTGCACTTTGATTAGCAACGCTAGCAATTAATTCAATATTTTTGCTAATTTGCTCCGAAGCAGAAGATTGTTCTTCACTTGCAGCGGCAACCTGAGATGCAATATCAACAACTTTGTTCGAACCTTGAATTATATCATTCAAAGATTTGCCTGCTTTATCTGCTAATTGTATTCCATTCTCGACTTCGGTTGTTCCCTGGCTCATTGAAGCTACAGCCTCACCTGTGTCTTTTTGTATTTTTTTAATCATATCTGCAATTTCTTTTGTTGCCTTTGTAGTTCTCTCAGCTAATTTTCTTACTTCGTCGGCAACGACCGCAAAACCTCTTCCCTGCTCTCCTGCACGGGCTGCTTCAATGGCAGCATTTAATGCCAATAAATTTGTTTGGTCTGCGATATCGTCTATTACCTGGATGATTTCGCCAATTTGATCGCTTCCTTTTCCAAGTTCTTTTACAGTTTGTGCCGATCTTTTTACCACGTCGGCAATTCTATTCATACCTTTAATAGTTTCCTGAACTACTTTTCCCCCTTCAACGGCAATATTACCGGCTTCTTTTGCGGCAACGGATGCAGCGCCGGAATTTCTTGTTGTTTCTTGAATTGTTTTCGTCATTTCTTCAACTGCGCCTGCTATTTCGGTTGACTGCTGGCTTTGTTCTTCTGCCCCTGCTGCTATTTCCTCGGTTGAAGAAGATATTTGGTTACTAGCGCTAGTTGTTGCGTTAACAGCGTCCGTTACTTTTGTTAATGCTTCGTTAAATGAAATTGCTAATCCGTTTATGCTGTCTTTTATAATTGAAAAATCACCTTTATAATCACCAATCATGCGGACTGTTAAGTCGCCATCAGCCATTTTCCCTAATATTTCACTTGATTCATGAATAGGCTTAACCATAGCATCAAGTGTCGCATTTACACCTGAAATAATTTCTTTATATCCTCCTTTAAACTTGTCCTCATTTCCGTGCTTATCTAACTTCCCAACTGAAGCAGCCTTGGTAAGATCATTTATTTCATTAATTAAATTTTTAATTGTTGAAGAAATAGCATTAAGGGCCGGCGCCAGTGCATCATCTTGATCAGCATAATCACTGGTAATTGAAGCGTCGCCATCAGCAATTTTTTGCAGCTTTATTGCAAACTCTTCAAGATTTTGAGCCATACCATCCATTGTCTTTGCCATTACTCCAATTTCATCATTAGTGTCCACATTCGCTCTAGCCTTTACATGTCCTAAAGATAGTTCATTCACCATCTTTAACACCTTCTGTACCGGTTTGGAAATATTTTTAAACATCTGTGAAACGATAAAGAAGAGAATTAACACTATGCCAAGACCTATTAATACCAGGCTAATGGTTCTTGATTTAACAATATCACTTGCTTCAGCCTCAACCTGTGTATTGTAGTTTGTTGCAAGTTCGACAACCTTATCTATATATGATCTATGCAGTTCATACTGCTTTTTCATTTCATCATTAAGAAGCAATCTTGCTTGATCTTTTTTCCCGCTTAAAACGAGAGGAATAAATTTGTTGTCTCTTAAATTATAAAATTCCATTGCCGGTTTATACGATTTGTTAATCATATAATCTTTCATTTCACCCTGAGAAAGCTTTTTCGCCCAATATTCATGGCGAACCTCATATTCATGCTTTAGATCTTTAGCCTTTTCTATAAGCTGATTTAATGCTGAGCTATTAGCTTCATCCAGCATTTGAAAAGCATTCAGATACGATTCAACAATATAATCCGGGGGTGGAAGGATATCGGCAATAAGATCTTTACTGTCCACTATCTGTGAATAAATTTTACCATTAATTTTTACCTTTTGGACAGTATTCAACGATACTATTCCAAAAACCAACATTCCAAGCGCGAAGAAGATTATAATTACGTGGAGTTTCCTGGAAAGTTTAAGATTTTTAAACCATTTCATCTGAAAAATGCTCCTAATTATTATACTATAATTATCGAAAAATTTACTAAAATATTAATTATGACAGGTTGAATTATTTATATTAAAAGCCATAAAGCATTAAAATAATGCTTAGCTTGGCCTTGCTAATTCATTTCCACTTGAGTATATCTTTCTTCCTTATCCACATTTTCATTTATTTTAAATTGTGCTATCATTGACTGGAGGTTCTCTGTAAGCCTCTTTAAATCTTCGGAGGCGCTTTCAACCTGCCGGATTCCTTCAGCATTTTGATTGGTCACGCTGGCAATCGATTCGATATTAACACTTATCTGCTTCGAAGCCATAGATTGTTCTTCACTGGCAGCTGCAACCTGGGAAACGATATCAAGAACTTTGTTTGAACCCTCAATAATTTCTTTCAATGATTTTCCGGCTTTATCGGCAAGCAAAATTCCCTTTTCCACTTCTTTAGTTCCCTGTTCCATTGAGGTCACGGCTTCACCTGTATCCTTTTGTATTTTCTTGATCATATCGGCAATTTCTTTGGTTGCTTTAGTAGTTCTCTCCGCAAGTTTTCTAACTTCGTCTGCGACAACGGCAAACCCTCTTCCCTGTTCGCCTGCACGGGCAGCTTCGATTGCCGCATTAAGTGCCAGCAGATTTGTTTGATCAGCGATATCATTGATGACCTGAATGATCTCACCAATTTGATCGCTCCCTTTGCCTAATTCTTTTGTTGTCGTTGCCGATTTTTTGACTACCTCGGATATTCGATACATACCTTTAATAGTTTCTTCAACCACTTTACCACCTTCAATTGCGACATTTCCTGCATCCTTTGCAGCAATAGATGCGGAATTTGCATTTTCCGAAGTATCGAGTATCGTTTTAGTCATCTGCTCTACCGCAGTAATAATTTCAGATGATTGTCTGCGCTGTTCATCCGCTCCGGCAGCCATCTGGTTGATGTTTAACGATATTTGATGCGCGGCGTCCGAAGTTGCAAATGAACCTTCACTAACTTTTCGCAGTGCAATTGAAAGCGATTTATTTACCGAGTTTATATATTTTTTAATTAATTGATGGTCGCCTTTATAATTTCCTTTTACCTCAACAGCTAAATTTCCTTCGGCCATTACCAGTAAAACTTTAGCAGCTTCATTTATCGGTGCAGATATAGCATCCAGAATTGAATTTATACCGGAGATTAATTTTCCCCATTCGCCTTTAAATTTTTCTGCATTTCCACGATAGCTTAAATTTCCTTCCTCGTTTGCTTTAATTAACAAATCTGCTTCTTCAAGCAATTCTTTTAACGTATCAACCTCTTTATTAAAAGCAATGGCCAATGCATCTTTATCGGAGGCCAGGGGTACTTTACAAGGAATTCCTGATGCAATCTGTTCTGCAGCATGTATCTTTTCCTCCTGAGCTTTTCTTAAAACTTTAAAAGCTTCGGTTAATTCTCCAATTTCATCTTTCGATTTATTATCAATTTCAACATCATAATTGCCGCGAGTAAATTCATGGACTAATTTTTTTAACTTATCTAAAGGCTTTGTTATGGCGGGGGCAATAAAGAAAACACAAAGTATGAATATTGCTAAACCGGTAAGTATTCCGCCGGCTTGATAAATAATTGATTTAGTTACCGAATTTGTAGCAGCTTCATTAAGTTTATTCGCTTCTACTAAGAGTTCATTCTGAATAGAATGAAATCTTTTCAATAATTTAATGCCAACACTTTCACCGGAAGAAGTAGCTATATCGGCAGCCATATCGTAACTCTGAGTTGCCGATGCGCTCAAGATAGCATCAGCCACAAGATTTTTGTATTGCTCCCATATACTTTGTACATCTTTCAGCTCATTTTTTATATTGCTGTTTAGATTACCTTTTATTAAAAGAGTCAATGTTGAATCCGTTGCAGCTTTTAGTTCGTAGTACTCTTTTGCATTTTGGCTGAATTTTTTTGCAAATGCAGGCATCGACAGCTGCATCATAATAAATTGAGTGTTTTGAAAATTCGTGTATATGTTGTGAATTTCCCCTTGAGGTATCACATAATCTTCGAAAACTTGATCTTTTACATGAGATATATTTTTTAATTGGAAATAGCCTATCAGGGCAGTTAAAACAGTTATTACAGCTAACAATGAAAAACCACCCTGAATTTTTCTTACAAACTTGATATTAGAAAACCATTTCATATGAATTTCCATAAATTATTAAGATTATTAAGGAATATATCTTTAACAAACGAGTTTAAAATTTTCAGTTTAGTTTAAACTCGATCGGCAGAGACAATTTGACTTTTACCGGCGCTCCGTTGTTTTCGCCGGGGTCAAATTTAACTTTTTTAATTCCATTAACGGCAGCTTTATCACATCCGGCTCCTATACCTTTTAAGACTTTCACGTTATCAACATCCCCTTTTTCATTAATATAAATCAGAAGATAAACTTTTCCCTGAACTCCGGCACTTTTTGCCATATCAGGATAAGATATATTCTTATAAACAGATGCTATGCCGCCGACAGGCTTCGGCATTACTTGTGCAAAAGGTAAATACGGATCTTGCTGTGCCTGTAGTTTAACTGAAAAAATAAATATGATAATGAAGGATAAAATAAACGGGTATTTTTTTTGTGCATTCATAATAATTTTTTCTCATTTGTATAAAATCTTCTATTATATAATCGAAGAAATCTTAAAAAAGTTGATATTTCTTCAAATTATAATTGGAGCTAATCATAGAGAACTTAATTAAAGGGCTTAAGCATTATATATCTTAATTTGAGATATAAATTATTTTATTTGAATAACCATTTTTTTTTCATGCTAAGAGCAAGATGAAAAGACCAACAACAGAGAATTATATTCATGAGAAGTGTGAATTAACTTCGGTATAATTTGGAGGTAAATTTTATCTGTCCATCCTAAATAATTAGGGCATTAACCGAAAAATTAATGCCCTTCTTCGCTGCTTGTCCGTAATTGAAGATTAAGCAACTGCTTCAAGTTTTTTTATATCTTCCATAATCAGGATTTTATCAAGGTCTATTAAGATTAACAGCTTATCTTCAAGCTTTCCTATTGCTTTGATGTATTCGGAATCTATTCCGGATATTATGCCCGGTGGATCTTCGGTTATTCTCTTAGGAATTCGTATAACTTCCATAACTTCATCAACTATAAACCCAACTGTTTTACCGATTTTTTCTATTACTATTATTCGAGTATTATTATCATGCTGCTTTTTTCCATCCCCAATTTAGATCTCAAATCGATTACCGGAATAACTCTTCCGCGTAAATTTATTACTCCTTCGACAAATTCCGGTGCATTAGGTACACAGGTAATCTTCATCATGCGGTTTATTTCCTGTACGTTTAGAATATCAACTCCGAATTCCTCATCACCAAGAATGAAGCTGACTAATTGAAGAAGTTCAGTTCCATCATTTATTTGCTCTTTATTTTCAGTTGAATTAATATTCATCACTTCACCGGAATTAGAAATTATTTGCGAATAATTTTTCCGTTTTGCCGAACATAAGCTTGACCACCTAATTCATCTTTATACATTCTCAAGGATTTTTCAATTTTTTCCACAGAGGTCTTTCCGCTAATTTTAAATTGAGAAACTAACGATTGCAGATTTTCTGCAAGTCTGCTTAAATCCTCAGATGATTGCGCTACTTGCTGAATACCTACAGCGCTTTGATTTGTAACGCTTGCTATTAATTCTATATTCTTGCTAATCTGTTCGGATGCTGTAGATTGTTCTTCACTGGCCGCTGCAACTTGAGATATTATATCGACAACTTTATTTGAACCTTCAATTATTTCATTTAACGCTATCCCTGCTTGATCAGCAAGCTGAATACCGTTTTCAACTTCTTTGGTTCCTTCACTCATTGAGGTTACAGCTTCGCCTGTATCTTTCTGTATTTTCTTTATCATCTCCGCTATTTCTTTCGTTGCTTTTGTTGTCCTCTCTGCAAGTTTTCTCACTTCATCGGCAACGACTGCAAAACCTCTCCCCTATTCTCCGGCACGGGCAGCTTCAATAGCAGCATTTAAGGCAAGCAAATTAGTCTGGTCGGCAATGTCATCAATTACCTGGATAATCTCACCAATTTGATCACTTCCTTTACCGAGTTCTTGAACAGTTTGCTAAGAAATTTTTGGAACCAGCTTTTCATACCCCGGTTTTGGCCAGGAATATTCCAGATATCCGCTTCCGGTTGTTTTAGCAATTTGGACAAAGTCCCTAAAAATGTACTTACCGTCGGGACCTTTAAAATCACTAAGATCTTTTCCATTCAATTGGGGTTTTGTAGCATGCATTACAATATTGCATGATAAATCGTTCACAAATAAATCCGGCTCCTCCAGATGGTTCAATGTAAATGCTAAAAAAATTGTTTTTCAGTCTAACCCGGCGATACTTGCAACTGTGTATGATATTACCGATCGAAAATTTGCAGAAGAAGAATCGTTAAAGCATATTGAAGAGCTTCGAGCAGATCGCGATCTAATCGAACAAAATGCCGGTGAACTCGCCTACCTAACTAATAAGCTTGTAGGATCGGAAACTCAATTGAAAAAACTGAACTCTGATAAAGATAAGTTTTTCTCATTACTCTCTCATGATCTTAGATCTCCTTTCCACATTATAATAGGGTGTGCTGGCATTTTAAATAGCGAAATAAATTACCTTAGCAGAAACGATATTAAGCAAATGTCGGGTTCTATTTTATCTTCTGCAATAAATTATATGAATTTATTAAACAGCTTGCTGGAATGGTCAAAAATTCAAATCGGTTCTTTTAGCATAAATCCATCTGAAATAAACTTAAATAAGTTCGTTGCCGATATATTTTCAATCGTCAGAGAATCTGCATATAATAAAACTATTTCGCTTATTGCAAATATTTCTACCGGTATGGAGTTATTCTCAGATAAACAAATACTTCAATCGATAATTCAAAACATGCTTACAAATGCAATTAAATTCACAAAACCGAACGGTTTGATAATTGTTACTGCTGAAAAAGCAGAGGAAGAAATCAGAATAAGTATTACAGATAATGGTATTGGCCTTGAAAAAGAAAATTTAAAAATATTATTAATCAAAAAAACAAAATTTTTCCACAAAAGGAACAGTTGATGAAACTGGAACGGGACTTGGAATCAGGCTAAGTATCGAACTAGTAGAATTATTGCACGGCAGAATAGAGGTTAAAAGCAAGCCTGGAGAAGGAAGTGTTTTTTCAGTTATTTTACCGGTTGCCGCAGCTTCCTAAACTCAATCCGTTTAAATTTCTTCCCCGGAAATTTTTAGATTATAAATTTTTCTGCCGCCTTTTTATAGAATTATTATTTCTTCCCTATTTTATTATGTTTATCATCTACTTAACAAAAAATCTTAATTGACTTGATGATGATAAAAATTAAATTAATCCTTATTAGTCTTGACCCCTGATTTCCTGTTCACAAATATTTATCAAACTTAATATATATTTGTATAAGCTATTAATTTTTTATAGACCACTTCCAAATAACGCTGCATGCAGAAAAAAAATTATAAAAGCATATTTGATCAAGTTCCGATAGGATTTTTCAGAGTTTCGCCTGAAGGGAAATTCATAATTGTAAATAAAGCAATAATAGAACTATTAGGATATAATTCCGAAAAAGAATTGATGAATAAAAATTTTCTGAATCATGTATATTACTCTACTCGAGGTAGAAAAAATAAACCTGCATTTCCTTTAAAACCCGGGACAAAAAAATTATGGAAAAAAGACGGGGTTTTAATCGAGCTTCATCTGGAATTTACAAAGTTTAATGACAGTAAAGGTAAAGTGAAATACTACGAAGGATTTGCATTTGGAGTGAGCAAGGAAAAGAAAGTAAATCAAAGTGACGTCAAACGAATGGAAAAGAATGAAGTTAAAAGTCATTCCGAAAAAACTTTGACGGACGAAAAATCGATACTTGAAAGATTATACCAATCGCCTTATACCGGAATTTTTACTTTTAATTCAGACGGCAAATTTATAAGCGTCAACGAAGCCTTTCGTAAAATACTCGGCTATAGCAAAGAAGAATTAAAAAAATTTGCGTTTACGGATCTCATTTACGAAGAAGATAAAATAAGCAGTATCATAATGCTAAACCGGTTGAAAAACGGGGAGATAAATAATTATAAGATAGAAAAATGGTTTCGAAGAAAGGATAAAAAATTTATATGGACAAGCATCGCAACAATTGCAGTAAAGGATGAAAACAATAATTTTATTAAAGGAATAGCGACAGTTCACGATTTTACAAAAAGTAAAAATGCTGAGAATGAATTGTCGATTAAAGAAGAATACTACAGAACCCTAATAGAAAATTCGGGGGATTTATTAACCATCCTAAACCATGATTGGACAATTAGGTACCAGAGCCCTTCGGTTCAAAAAATAACAGGGTATAAGTTGGGAGAACTTTCCGGGCAAAATATTTTTGACTATGTACATCCGGATGACTCCGTGGAGGCAGTGAAAATATTAAAGGCCGTTCCTGAAAATTACGACGATATTAAGACAATTGAATTAAGATTCCTGCATAAAAACGGAAGCTGGTGCTTTCTCGAAGGCGCAGTTAACAATATGCTCTGGAATCCTTTAATAAAAGGGTATGTTATAGACTTCAGAGATATATCAGACAGAATTGTTGCTGATGAAAAACTTAAAGAGAGCGAGGAAAGATTTAGAGAGCTTGCAGAAAATATTCGTGATGCATTTACAATTTTTAATATCGATGACAATAAAATTCTGTATGCAAGCCCGGCTTACAGCGAAATTTGGGGCTCGAATATTCAGGATTTATATAAAGACCCGGTTTCATGGCTTAGAAAAATATATCCTGCAGATTTTAATTTTGTGAGGAAAGCATTCAGGGAGCTCTCTAAGACACAAACATTTAACATTGAGTACAGAATATTTAAAAAACCTGGAGTTATCAGATGGATACGTCAGAGGGCATTTCCTATAAAGGATAAAAAGGAAAAAATATTCAGGTATGCCAGCATTGCCGAAGATGTTACGGAACAAAAATTAGCAGAGGAACAGATACGAAAATTTTCTCATGCAATTCAGCAAAATCCGGCCTTAATAATGATTACCGATCCGAGTGGTACTATTGAATATGTTAATCCGAAATTTACAAAAGTTACCGGGTATACTATTGAAGAAATAAAGGGAAAAAACCCTAGAGTTTTGAAGTCCGGTTTTACCAGTAATGCTGTTTACAACATTTTATGGAAAACGATAAAATCAGGCGGAACATGGCAGGGAGAAATACAAAATAAAAAGAAAAACGGTGAGCCATACTGGGAATCTCAAATCATTTCTCCAATAGTCGACGAACAAGGTAATGTTACTCATTTTGTTGCAGTTAAAGAAGATATTACACTTAGAAAATTTCATGAAGCACAAATGTTGGAAGCTAAAGAGCGTGCCGAAAGTTCGGATAAATTAAAGAGTGAATTCATTGCTCAAATGTCCCATGAGATCAGAACTCCGTTAAATAATATTCTAACTTATACATCTTTACTCCGGGATGAATTGGAAAGATATTTACCACCGGATCTCGAAACTGCTTTCGACGTTATTAAATCCAGTGCGAACAGGCTGGTTCGAACAATCGACATGATCCTGAATCTTTCGAGAGTTCAGTCCGGCAATTACGAATTATCTTATGAGGAAGTTGATCTTAAGGAATTGCTTAATAACCTGACACTTGAATTTTACAACAGCGCAAAAAATAAGGAACTGAAAATCGATTTTTATAACTCTGCCCGTTTATCGGTGATTAAAACCGATGCTCACTTAATAGGACAAATTTTAACCAACCTGATCGATAACGCGATTAAATATACTAATTACGGAAAAATTACAATCAAATTGTATAACCGGGATAATTTGATTTGTGTTGATGTAACTGATACCGGCATCGGAATATCAAAAAATTTTATGACAGATTTATTTAATCCTTTTACACAGGAGGATTTAGGTGTAACACGCCATTATGAAGGAATAGGCCTGGGGTTAGCACTTGTTAAAAAATATGCGGAATTGTTATATGCTGAAATTAAAGTAAAGAGTGAAAAAGGAACTGGAACTACATTTACGGTAGAAATGGCTATTTGATTTTTTTTGTAACCTCTATTTTTAACTGCTCCATCCTATATCTTAATTTGGATCTTGAAAGCCCCAAAATCTTAGCAGCTTGCACCTGGTTTCCATTGGTAATATTCAAAGTTTTAAGAATCAAATCTTTGATGACGGTATCCATTTTAACCCCGTTATGCGGGATAGTCATCGAAAATTTTCCGTTCTGTACATCATTATTACCTGAAGGAAGCAAATTGATTAAATGATATGGTTTCACTTCTTCTTCATCAATCAACAATGCAACTCTTTCAATAAGATTTCTTAATTCGCGAATATTTCCTTTCCATGAATATGATTTCAGGATGTTTATGGCATCAGGCTGAATATCTCTTATTCCTTTATTGAGTTTCGATGCAAATTCTTTAAGAAAGGCAAGGCTAAGGTAAGGGATATCATCTACTCTTTCGCGCAGTGGCGGCAGTAATATCTTGGCTACATTCAGCCTATAATATAAATCTTCTCTAAAATTTCCATTTTGAACTTCTTCTTCAAGATTTTTATTTGTGGCTGCAATTACTCGTACATTTACTGAAATTTCTTTCTCTCCTCCAACCCTGTAAAATCTTTTTTCCTGCAGAACCCTCAGCAATTTTACCTGAAGATCAGGCGTTAGTTCTCCGATTTCATCAAGCAGAAGCGTTCCTTCATTAGCAAGCTCAAATTTCCCTAATTTAGTTTTTGATGAAGCTCCTGTAAAAGCCCCTTTCTCATGACCAAACAATTCGCTTTCCGCAAGTTCTTTAGGAATTGCAGCACAGTTTATTTGAACAAAAGGAGATTTACATCGCGGGCTGTTTTGATGAATATATTTTGCAAACTCTTCCTTGCCGGTTCCGCTTTCGCCTTCAATTAAAATTGTTGTATCCGGGCTGCCGGCATATTTTTCAACAAGATTTAAAACAGAGGCAATTTTTCTGCTCTTTCCGAAAAACTCTCTCGTTAATTTATCGCCTTCCATTAATTGGCTAAGTTTGTTTACTTCCGAACGAAGTGCGATATTTTCCATTGATCTGCTTAGCACAAGTTTTAATTGGTCCATATCGATTGGCTTCAGCAGGAAATCATATGCACCTAACTTCATTGCCGTAACAGCAGTTTTTACATCGGAATAACCCGTAATCATAATAATGGGAATATGAGAGTATAACTTTTTAAATGACTTAAGAAGGTCTAATCCGTTAGCAGTGGTTAAATAAATATCGAGCAAAATAACATCCGGCCCAAAAAATCTAATATTTTTTTCTGCTTCTTCAGGTAGGAAACACGTTTCTACGTCATAATCAAATTTGACAAGAATTTTTTTTAATGAATTGCATACTAAGTTATCGTCGTCAATAATTAAAATTTTAAATTTCATTTAATGGAGCCTGGTTTAATGAATTGAAAGTAATATAAAATTTCGTACCTTTGCCGACGCTGGATACGAAATCAATTTTTGCATTATTTTCATCTAAAATCTTTTTGCAAATATTTAGTCCAAGACCTGTACCGGATTTTTTACCCGTAAAAAACTCGTCAAAAATTTTTGGCTTATCCTCATCTTTAATTCCATTCCCAAAATCTTCAACTTCCCAAATTACTTTATTTGATTTTTTATAAGTCCTTACAATAATTTTGTTATTCGCGGATTGCGATTCAACTGCATTTGTTAGAATATTCAAAAAAACCTGTATCAATTTATTTTTATCAAAAGCAACAATCGGATCCGAGTTATCCATTTTTTTGATAATTTCCAGGTTGGTTTTATTTGCATATCCTTTCACTAAGTCGATAGCTTGCTTTGTCAATTGATTTATTGAACAAGCCGTACCATTCGAGTTAGATTTCCTTGAAAATTCGAGAAAGTCTTCTATTAAGTGGCTAATTCTATTGGTTGCTTCGAGGCAGGCTTCTATTGCTTCAACTGAATCTTTCGGCAGGCCGTTTTCAAGTTTTAGATAATCAAGATTTAGCTTTATAGCAAATAAAGGATTTCTAATTTCATGGACAAAACTGGCGTTTAATTTTCCAAGAAGATGAAGTTTATTATTTTGAGCAATTTCCGTATCCACAGAAGCAAACAGCAACCTTTATATATCCGTTATCTAAAAATAACTACTCGTTCTAATTTATACAAGAAATTTTTACACAAAAATAAACTATTGACAAATTTGACAACTTGTTGAAGCGAAGTAATTACTAAGATTTTTTCAACACGTTGTAAATCTTTTGGGAAATTTTACTGATAACTTCATCCGAATTGTAAAAATTACTCTCAATTTTTTGCTTTATGTCTGCTAATTTTTGAGAATCCATTTTACTACTCAACTCCCTTGCTTGATCGGATAATTCAAAGCTGTCAATTTTACTTTCCTTTTTTCCGTCTTTTATCTTTTTGCCTTCATAAGCACTATTGAGGTAAAGGTTATTAGAAACTGATTTTATTTGCATCCTTCTTACCTTTTATAAGTTACGATTTTTTTATAATTCTGCATTTGTAACAATTTTTTAAGAATAATTGCAGACTCGCTTTCTTTTGAACTTATTATATTATCGATAAAAGATTGAATTTGTTTAGCTAAATCATTTATCTCTGGATTGTTCTTCCTCAATTCACCCATTTTCGGCTCATTTGGGAAAGAATTTCTCAATTCAGTAATTTCTTGTGTTGCCCTTTTGATTTCTTCAATCTTTAAAAAGAAATTGGAATCATCAAGCTGACTTAATAGCAGCAATACTTGCGCCAGATGATCTTTTAATAATTCACAACTTGTTGTATTCGGCATAGTCTTTTTACGAAGTTGTTGTTGACGACATACCTAACATGTTCTGAAGCGACATTAATGATGCAAGCTGAATCTGCAACTTTTCGTACTGATTTCGTAATGTATCTGCTTCTTTATTTATCATGTCCTGATAACGGGTTTGTTTATCATTCAGTGAAGTTATATTGTTATTCAGGCTATTTATTGAAGTATTTAAATAGCCGCTATTTCCAAGGTAAGGATTTATTTTGTTATAAATAGTGTTTGCAATTCCATTATCGTTGTTGAAAAGAGCTGCAACCTGCTCCGGCGAATTAGTCAAAGCCGAATCTAATTTTGTAGAATCGGAAATGCTTAAACCCGAGCTGCTGTCGAAAGTAATTCCTAATTGTGTTAATGAATTTATATCACCATTTGGAATTCCGGAAACTTTTGAAAAAATAATTGATTGGAAAAAGTATGAAAGTGTACTGGCATTTATATCACCGGAAAATGTGGCTGTTTGTGATGAAGTCGATTTACTGTTTGATCTAATATATGTGTAAATATCATTAAATTGATCTATAAAATTCTGAATCTTGCCTTTAACTGTATCAATGTCATTTCCAACTAAAACATTTACATCCTGGTCGGAAGACTGCATCGTCGATTGGAGATTTAATGTAACCCCGGGAACCAGGTCAGTTATTGAATTGCTGTCTCTCTGTATCGATATTCCGTTGAATAGAAATTTTGAATTGAGCTGGTTATTTGTATCGGTTATATCCGAATAAATAAAACCTGCGCTGGATGGATTATTAACTTCATCGTAAGCCGGTCTGCTCGAACCAAGATTTATCCCGAGAGTGGTCAACACATTCGAACTTCCGGAATCCGATAAACCGCTAATCCGGTAATCTACCCCGGTATCCTTTGCGGTTAACGAAAGTCTTGTTGTGCTTGTAGTAGGGTTAAATTCCGAGGCGCTTACTATACTTCCGGCTGCTTTTTCTTGAGTAACTGCTACTCCCAAATCGCTGACTACGTCAAAACCGCTGCCGCTTTTTATAGTAAGATATTTTGATGAATCGGTTAAGGTAAACTTTATGCTTTCCTTTGTCGGATCATTAGCATCGACAACCTTTTCCGCTTTAACGCCGTTAACAACACCGTTTACTTTACCAATAATTTCATTTAATAAATCGTCGTAGGTGCCGCCGCCATTAACAGAAATGGAAGTTTCAGTTCCGCCGATATCGAGAGTAAAAGTGCTTGCGCCGCCCGTATAAGCATTGGCGGCTGTTTTTTCAGTTGAAGTAACTGAAGCTTCATCTTTATTTATTGCATCGCTAATCGCCGATAGAGCGGTTTGGTAATTCTCTGTTCCGTCAAATGTAACTTCAACGTTACTTGTATATTCTCCACCGCTTCCGTCGCCTGTTTTAATTGTAAATTGCTGGGTTCCGGTTAATCCACTTGCATCGCTAGTGTTGAATGAATTGGACAGCAGCAAATCGTTTTTAGCCAACTGGTTTACACGCATGCTGAATGAACCTGTTGAAGCATTATTCGCTGCAGTTGCCGTCAACACATTCGTGTCTGAGGAATTAACGCTTTTAGAATTGAAGACGGAATCAGTATCGGTAGTTTTTAAATCCGCTAATAAAGTTTTGAATGAGCTCATCTTGGAGCTTAATGTTCCATAAGCAGAAACAACATTCTGGTACTTCGTAGTCTTATTGGTTACCGGAGTAATCAATCTTTGAGTTTCCGAAGTAATATAGGAACTTACAAGTGAGTCGATGCTTGAGCTTGTTAAAATATTTGTAGCCATATTATTTCAACTAAAATTAGATATTAATTATTCTGGGTTTTCGTAAACGCTTCCAGCCAGCTTAATCTTAATTCACTCAATATGGAATGAACTATTTCGTAGTTTCTTTTTCTCATTTCGCTTTGGCAAAATTGATAAAGTTTCATTAAACCAACGGATATTTCTCTAACCTCTTCGCTATCGAATCTTAGAGCATTTATCAAAGTTTGGATGGCTTCGTTTGTTTTTTCAAGATTCTTTTTTTGGCAATTTACCAAAGCCAGATCATATATTTTTATCAGCAGGCGTTGAGGCGAAGCTTCTAAAATGTCTTTAATAACGTAATTCTTTAGTAATTTCTGATGATTTGCTGTTGCGGTATTTTCCATTTTTTAACTAACGTTTTACTATTAGAATTAAAGAATCCCCCCGGCTAACCGGGGGGAATTAGATTTTAGCTTATTGGAATAAACGTAAAATATTTTGAGGAGCTGAATTGAGCTGAGCAAGCATAGATGTTGCTATTTGCTGGCCTATCTGGCCTTTGGTAGCGTTTAATTGCTCCAATGCAGTATTTGCATCGAACAAACGGCTGACACTTGCATTTGCATTTGAAATTGCTGATGTCAAGTAATCGTTCTTTACATCTAATCTTTGGTCATAGTTACCAATTGATCCGAGAGCATCCTGGATATTGCTTGTCAAAGAGCTGATGTCGAGAGAAGTAATACTTGAAGTTGTTACGCCGGATATTGATGATAAATCCAATGTATTCATTGATCCAAAATTGATTGTAGTAGTTTCATCTACACCTGTTTTAAATGCGAAGTCACTGCCTGATGGAACACCGGTTCCGCTTAACAGTGCAGTATCGTTAAATTTTGTATTAGTAAATATTGAAGTTATTTCACTTCCCAGCGCTTTAATATCGTTTACTAATGAAGTTAAGTTTTTAGTAGGATCATTAGCGTCGGCTACTTTACCTTGAATTTGGATCATCAGATCGTTAACACTTGAAAGAGCGGATTCAGCAGTCGAAAGCATATCCTTTGCTGCACCGATATTACCCTGGGCTGCCTGCATCTGGGCTACTTTCCCCTGCAATTCTTTTCCTACCCTATAACCGGATGTATCATCGGCTACCGAATTAATTCTTTGACCTGTAGCTAAACGCAGTTGAGCTTTGTTGGTCTGTGCATTTAATTTTGATAAAGCATTGTAAGCCTGTAATGCACTTAAGTTTGTGTTGATTGAAAATGACATTTTACTAACCTCCTTGTATTGTTAATTAAATAAAGAGTATCCTAACTCTTTTATATCTGTTATTTTTTGTCTACACTGATATTATCGTTAGTTGCGGATAAATGTTTAGTGCTTAGCCGTGATGGATTATAGGAGGGGTATAAGCTTTCTTTTCATTTCATGAATTCTGCTTAATACTTCGGGTTTTCCGCGAAAATTAGTTTCGGCTTTTTTAATAATCGGGAGTATCTCGGTGAGTTTATTGTTTCTAATCTTTAATGTAACAAGGAAAAAAACCAGGGAGCCGTCCGAGGTATCTAATTCAAAAGTTCGCTGAAGCAGGTCTTCAACCGAACTGCTTGTCTCATTTTTAAATTTTGAAGATATTAATTTGAGTATGTTTACGTCGTTGTAAAACTTTTTAAGGAATATTTCCAGCAATTTCCCACTGTAAGAATAACTTAACATGAACGCTGAAATTATCCCGGCATTTTTCTTATCAATTCTTTCAAGCCATTCGGAGAGCAATTTTTCAGGAAGTGCTTCGTTATTTACCAGCTTTTTTAGAGCTTCTAATTCAATACTAAATTCCGGGTCAATTTTCTCCGTAAAGTAATTTAAAAAATTATTAACATTAGCTTTGTCTTTTAATGAATTTACGAGATTCATTACTTCATAGAAGAGGTTTTTGCCGTCAAGTAATATTGCTTGTGAAGACGATCTTTTGTTTTGCAAATATTCCGTATTGCATTCAACAGCTTTTTTGCACAGACGCAGAACTTCATCTTTGTTATTCATTTTAAGATTTATTCCGGCCGCCCCTAAAAGAGCGAGTGGCTGCTTGTCATCGTATTTTAAGCTTTTATTTATAAATGTCAATGCTTGTTCAAAAAGATTTTTTTCGGCGTAAACCAATGCTATAAACCTAAATGCAACCGATTTATATTCATTTCTTAAAACGGGATCTTTTAAAGCTATTAAAAAGTATTTAACTGCTTCATCCGGCAAGTTTAAAATTCCGTATGTTTGTCCCAACTGGTAAGCATAATAGGAAGAAGGATTTGAGTTAAATTCAGCCTGCAAAATTTTTAAGTTTCTTTCGGCTTTTTTAACTTTTGCATCTTCATTTAGATCGTACCCATGATGAATAATCCGGATGCCGGATTTTACAACCTGAATTTTATTTTTTATTAAAGAATTTTCTATTTGCTCATGAATTTTACCTTCGAATTTAATCATGGGCTTGTTGGGAAAAACTCTTGTATATAACATTGTCGAAGGTCTGCCGTTTACCCGTTCGATGTTTGTAATTGTACATTCATAAGCTTTATCGGGAACTTCATTTTTTAAATTCTTAATATAATTTATCGAATCAGGAGACAATCTTTCATCTGCGTCTAAATATAATATCCACTTTCCTGAAGAATTTTTTAGAGCATAATTTCTTGCTGCGGAAAAATCATTTACCCAATCAAAATGAAATATCTTTGCACCGTATTTTTTTGCTATTTCAATTGTGTTATCGGTTGAACCGGTATCGACTAATATTATCTCATCGACAACATCTTTAACCGATAATAGGCATCCTTCAAGAAATTTTTCTTCGTTCTTAACAATCATGCTTAAAGAAATTTTGTACATACTAATTTTGCCCAAAGATGATTTTAATTAAATTTTCAGCAGTATTTTCCCATGTAAACCGTTTCATATCTTCGGCAGCTTTATTCCCTACCGTTTTCATTTTCTCCCTATTGTGATACGCAAATTCTATCTTTTCAATAATTTCATCAAGATCAGGTTCTTCCCAGTTGAAAGTCAATTGTTCTTTTTCGTTTAATAATTTGCACGGTCCCATACTTTCCAGCATGAACGAATTTTCATTTGTTAATATATCTTTATGCCCGGAATTATATGAAGCTATTACCGGCTTGCCGCACGCCATGTATTCCATCAAAACAAGGTTTGTTCCTCCTTCGCAGCGGTTTGGGAAAAGCCCAATATCCGTTTTCGAATACAATTCTCTCAACTTTTCATTCGGAGTAATAGGCAAAGTAAAAACTTTTTGAGGGTTTATGTTGTTCTTTGACAAAATGTTGACTACGAATTCATTCCACGTACTATCTTTCATTTCAAAATTGATATAACGTGAATAAGCCATCGTAGCAACTGAAGCCGGCCAGAAATTATACCATGCATTAATAAGAATCATATCGGGATATTTTTTATGCAGGATTTCAAAAGCTTTAATCACCAAATCCTGTCCTTTCCTAAGTTCAAACTTTCCGCCAGAAAAGATTATAAAGAGATTATCCTGTTTTCTCTCCGGGACAGGATAAAATAATTCCGGATCAATTCCCTGAAGCAAGACTCCTGTATTTTTTATGCCCTTAACATCCATCCTTTCTTTGCACCATGTAGAACCGCCTAAAATCAGATCATATTTTGATGCATTCTCAACCGATTTATCGATCAACTCGCTTTCAAAAAAAGTGTATGCAAAGTTTCTTTTACCTCTTACATTTGTTTCGCTGTCAAACTCCAGGGTAGTCAATGCATGAAAAACATCTCCATTGATTAAGTTATTTTCGCTGCTTGCATTGTGTGTATCTCTAACCTGAATTTTTTTCGACAATTCTTTTTTCAAATATTTACTGCATACACCCCATCCGAAATTTCCGTTCTGAGGTAATCCCAAATGCAAAATATTATCGTATAAATTCTTGCTCTTTGCCGGGATAAAATTATCTGATAAAATATTTTCTCCAAATTTATTTTTAACCAGCTTTAATAATTCGGCTTTCATGGAGTCTACAACAATGTCCCAGCTTTTGGTTTCACTTTGCCGAAATATTCGTACTGATGGATACCAGGGAGAATCACGTCTATCAAGCAGCCACCGCCAGTCAGGAACAAAAGGAAGCATCAGCCATACATTTGCACCGGTTGCTCCGGCAAGATGTGCAATTGATGTATCGACACTTATCACTAAATCAAAATTTTTAATTGCCGCAGCCGTGGTTGCCATGCCGTCCATTAAAGCATCGAGATCAACAATTTTATTTGTATCCAATTCATAAATCTGTTTTACAGGTTCACCCTTTTGAAGAGAGTAAAATTTAACGTTTGGAATATCAAAAAGTTTCTCCAGATCTTTCAGCCTGCACGACCTGCGTTTATCGTAAGTATTTTTGGGATTGCCAGCCCACGAAATTCCCACTTTTAAATAATCGTTATCAACAATTTTTTCCCACTTTTCAATCAGATTTTGTTCCGGGAAAAGATAAGGAACGTTTTGTGGAATTGCCGACAGATCTGTATTAAAATAATGAGGCAAGCTTAACATTGAAATGTAATAATCATATTCGACGTCAGGTTCACTTGCAGCATTTTTAAGAATTATTTGATCTGCACCCTCAAAATTTTTATATAAATCTATTAGCCTTTCGCCGCATTCAAGAATTACATAAGCCCCATGCTCTTTAAGCTTCGGTAAAAATCGAATGAACTGAATTGAATCGCCGAGGCCCTGTTCTTCGCAGACAAGGATTCTTTTCCCATTTATATCCTGATCAGTTAATTCAGGTTTAGAAAGAGTTCTTTGTTCAAAATCCGTTCTTTTTTTTCTCCACTCGTACTCCTTCCAGCCTTCTTCAAAATTTCCTTTAAGCAGCAAAGCGTGTGCATAATTATAATGAGTAACAGCTATTTGATCATTTTCCTCAAGAGCTTTTTTAGAAAATAAGATTGCATCATTTATATTGCCTTGCTTTAACTTTGAGAGTCCGAGATTTACATACGAGGTTAGCCTTGCTTCATTATTATCCATCCCGTTAAGTATATTCAAATACTTTTCAGATTCGAAATATTCTTCTCCTTCAATATAAAGCCCTGAAAGCTTCATCATAGCTTTTGCATTGTCTTTGTTAATATCAAGGACACGCTGATACGTTTCGATTGCTTCGGAATTCTTATCCATTCTTTCATAACTGAAGCCCATATTTTGATATGCTTCCCAAAAATCTTCCTTCACTTTAATAGCTTTTTCAAAAAAAGTATTCGCCTTTTCATAATCTTTTCTTTTAAGAAATATCAAACCGAGAGTGTTATATGCTTCGGCATAATCCGGTTTTATTTTTATTATTTCTTCAAGCACATCTTCGGCTGTATTAAGTTTTTCCTGCTTGATATAACAATCGGCTAAATTTATTTTATATGAAAAATTTTCCGGCTCATACGATATCGCTTTGAAATAATATGGTTCAGCCTCCGTATAAAGTTCTTGCGAAGATAACAGGTTGCCTATATTGTTATAAACTTTCGGATTGTTCTCATTGAAATAAAGAGCTTTATTGTAATATTCTTGTGCTTCATCTTTTCTTCCGAGTGTAGAGCAAATTACTCCAAGATTGTTTAATGCATCTAAATTTTTCGGATTAAGCTTGAGTGCTTTTTTATAGTTCTCTTCTGCTTTTTCCAATTTGTGCAATCTTTGATAAGACAAACCGAGATTATAAAAAGCAGTGGGATGATTTTGAATAATGGCAACAATCTTTTCAAAATATTCAACGGCTTTTTCACAATTGCCGACGCTTAGATGAATGCCTCCGAGAAAAGTTAATGCATCGTAATCCTGAGGATTAGATTTTAACATAGTCTCAAGTATTTTAACAGCCATCGGCATATTACCCTCTTTGTTATATTTTACTGCAAGAGGGAACTGATCTTTTTGCTTCAACGGTTTTTTAACTTTAACTTTCAAGTGTATTATACTCCTCTACTAATTGCAGAATCCGGTTCACTTTTTTTAATCCCTCCGATGCCGCTTCATTGGATTCATTGTATTTAATACTCCACTCGAACATGGTTTTTGCTTCATTGTACATTTGAGATTTGAAAAAAACATCAGCTAACCCCAAGCAAGCCTCCGAAGATGTTTGATTAAAATTTAATGCAGCTTCAAAACTTGATTGAGCTTTTTCCAATTCACCTTTTGCAAGGTAGGTATGTCCTCTTAAATTCTCGTATGCGCTTAATAGTTTATTTTGTTCATTTTCTCCATACAACGAATAAAATAAATCATGATTGGTATTCAAAGCATTCAGAGCATGATCATATTGCTCCAGGTTGTAAAGCTGGAAAATTGTATCGAGTATTTTATGTAAGGTAACTTCGGTTTGTTCAGTTATATTTTCAAAATCATTTTCTTCATTTTGTATTGCTTCATCTAAAGAAAAGTCGTTTTCCGGCAAACCTAATTGAATGTTTACATCCTTCAAAAAGTCCAGAGCTTTTGTGTTTTGACCGTCGTTCTTAACAGCCCATTCAAGCATAACTTTCGATTGCTCGTATAACTTGGTTTCCTTAAATACAAGTCCTAATCCCAGGCATGCTCCGGAAGACTCAGGATCAAAATTCAACTGTTCTTCGAAATACTTTTGAGCATTTTCAGGATCATTTAACGACAGGTTCAAGTTTCCCGCAAGATTGAGCAATGTAGAATAATCAATCTCAAGAGATGATTTATCATCGATTTTGCCATAATATTCAATTATGGAAGAAATAGATTTACAGGCTTCAATGTATTCTTTATTGTTTATATGAGAATTTAAATTAGCAAGCTTTTTATAAAAATCCGATATCAATTCGGATTCACTCGCCGAAGAAAATCTTCTTATTTCTTGTTTGGTTATATTCGAAAGTCTCTGTTCAACAAGATCAACTACTTTTTCCCAGTTGAAATTTTCTTTTGCGAATTGAGCAGCCTTTAATCCCATCTCTTTTAATTTGCTTGAATTATCATAAGCGAATTTCATGTTTTCAATCAAATCTTCTAATGAAGGATATAACAGCCATGGGCACTCAACGGTTTGCAAGTTATCAATTTTATTGTTTCGTAAATACACTACGGAACTTTTAATCTTAAAGCTGAAATCGTCTTTACAAAAATCATCCGTCGCTCCTCCGTTTGTAACAATTACCGGAAGTCCGCATGCCATGGCTTCCAAAACAGGCAAACCAAAACCTTCGCCCCTGTAAGGATGAACAAGTACATCACAAGCTGTGTAAAGACTTGCCAATTTTTTTTCATTGAGATTTTTATCAATGTATTCAATCTCAGGAGACTCCGCTTTTTTCTTAATTTCTGAAATTATGGATTGAGCTGTTTGGACGTTATATAAGGAATTACCTCCGATATCTTTTATTACGAGACACACATCATCTTTTGCAGAAAACACTTTAGCGTATGCTTCCAATAAAATATCGATTCCTTTTCTGAAAATTGTTCCGCCGACAAAAAGAAATTTTGTTTTCTTCTTTGTCTTCAGCTTATATGGTTTTACACCGGGGTTGAATTTTTTGATGTCAACTCCATTGGGAATTACAAAAACCCTGTCTTCAGGCACTCCGCTGTCAGTATAAACCTTTTTGACATAACTACTCGGAACCCACATCTCATCAATTTGGGTTTTAAAAACATCAACCCAGCTTTTAGGCAGGCTTCCAAATTCCCACGGCTGAATATTTATCCAGTACCCTGATTCCGGCGCTTGTAAATTTGGCGGCCAATGATGCCTAACCATAACACCAGCATTTTCAAATTTGTTATAGAATTTTTTATTGACAGAGACGGGATCATTTTTTAACGGCACAAACTGATCCGCTTCAAGAGGTTTTAAAGAAACATTTTGTCCTCTTTTAATTAGACGGCTTGTTATCTCTCTATTGATTAAAGCTAATGAATGATATACGAACTGAGGGCCTTCCCAAATAATGCCGAATTTATTATTACTGATTAATTTTGATAAAGGATGGGTTTGAAATCTTTCATTTATTACTTTATCAAGCGTTGAATCAAAGTTGTTTTCAACTTTGTAAATATCTTTCCACAGATTTAGAAAAATATAATCGGAAGGATCTTCCCATTTGTTAAGGTCTTCGCCTTTTTGTGAAGGGAAAACAATACTTGGAATGCCGCAAAGAGCAGAAAAAGTTTTTCCCCAGGAGTCCGCGCCAATAAACAAATCGCACGAGGCGATAATTTCCATTTGCTCTTTAAAATTTCGGCTTCTTTTGTTTATACAATTACTATTAACCGGGTAATCATCATTTTCATCGGGCGTGCCGATTACAACCGGCTTAACACCACGGTCAGTCCATGATGAAATTAAATAGTCCCATTGTTCGCGGCTTAATAAATTTCTCTTACTGCCGACCATTCCTCTTGCGCTTCCCTTAGGATGAAGTACAACCTGCAACTCTTCAATTTTATTTGAAGTGAAGCTTCTTGCCCATTCGGGATTATTTTTAATTCCATATTTTTTAAAAATATTAATATTGCTGTGCCACTCAATCGAATAATCGTAAAGCGGGGTAACGCCCATACCCTTACAATTGCCGCTTTGATGTAACATAAATCGCAGGACCTGGTGAACTTCAAAATAAACGGGACAGTTTATAAGATAAATTTTCTTCAGCTTCTTAAACGGCTCGAAAAAGCTTCTCATCATTTCTTTGGAATTAGCAAAGCTTACAATTACCTGTTCAGGCTCTTCATCATAGAAAGTTGTGAGAAGCAGACATCCATCTCCGGCGCCGCCGAAATGAGCATAAAATGGCGGAAGGCTGCTGAAAAGCTTTTCCCAAACATCGTACGATAGTTTTCCTTCTTTGTTAATGAATACTGAATCTTTTATGTAGATAAATTTATCCTGCTTCTTTTCAATAAAAGGGGAAATTATTTTATCCGCAAAATCAGTATTATAAATTTTCTTCATGATGATTTCATTCTTCTTTACTTCAACTTGATTATAATTTTGCTCTTTATTTTTTCTGTTTGCTTTTTTTTGTTTAGCAGCCTCAATCATTGGCTTGATGCACTCCACAAGCCTTTCCTGCGAATAATCTTTCTTAACAGTCTCTTTTGCAACTGCACCAAGCTTCCGGCACAATTCTCTATCTTTATAAAGAAGGATTACATACTTGGCGAACTCATCTGCTGCGGTTGCTTCAAAGCCGTTTACTCCGTGTCTTAAACTTGATGTTTGATATGAATTCTTAAGCGAAACCACGGGCAAACCGTTTGCCATCGCTTCCAATATTTTAACCGACTGTCCCGTTCCGCCAATCATCGGTGCAATTGCAAAGCAGCTTTCTTCGTAGAGGGTACTTATGTCGTCAACAAATCCTAATAAGTTTACACCTGTGGTTTTTTCTATGTCCTTGCAGCCGTCGCCGATTACATTAATTTGAAAATCCGGAATTTCCTTTTTTATTACAGGAAGAACTTTTGCAATGAAGTAGTAATATGCTTGAATATTAAAAATGTTGTTTGCAATAGCGAAAAGCGGATACTTTGCATAGGTATTGCTGCTGCTGAATTTTTTATTTCCAATCGGCGCGGGGATTACAATTGTCTTTACATGAGGAGCTTTCTTATGTATTCCTTCACATTCATGCTGAGAAACAGCGACCACATAATCATACCTATTATAAATTTCGAATTCATCATCATCTGCCTCGAGATTATAATTCTTGAAGACATCTTCAGCAAAAGCATGCGAATTTATTTTCTTCAGTTCGTACGGAGCCGTACCAATTAATTCGATCGCTGCTTTCTGCATCTTGTTGTTGAAGCTTAATAGGTCGTGCATCTGAATTACCTTCGTTGTGCCGTATAAATCTACTCCGTCTATTATTTTTCCCCACCAGGCATAATTGATTAAGATAATATCCGGTTTAACTTCTTCATAGACTTCGACTAAAGCCTTTTGCAAGCTGCCGGGGATTTTCATATCCCATTTTTTTGTTTCGCCCATTAAGTTAAACATGTTTACATGGATATGGTCTTCTTCGTCTGCTTGATGAATAAATATGTCTATATTTTTTTCTGCACCGAACTTTTCAATGCTTTTATACTTCCACGGCTTGTCGGCAAAGTAAGTAGAACTTAAGATATTTACTTGGCAGTTCAATTCCTGTAATGCGTAAAGCATGCCCATGAATCCATGGTCTGCGCCAGTTCTCGGCGGATAAGGATTGTGCGGGAAAAAGCAAAGCACTTTTACGCGATTTGTATTTTGTACACCTTGATTCTTCTTACAATAATACTTTGAAACGAGTTTATCAGCTTTGTTAACATAAAGCGGAAATTCTTTCTGCGATGTATATTGTTCGTCAATCAACTTTTCTAATTGCTGTATTCCCACTTCTTCCGGATTATTTGTTCCTTCGTCTATTATTCCTTTAAGTAAGGCAAATCTTGCTGTGAGCTTGTAGCATTCCTTCAAAGCATCGATGCCGAAAATCATTTTACCGTTGTTGTTAATAAAAAAATGAGGAAGGAGAAGCTCAGTCTTTAGCTCCAGTTTGAGGATATTTGGAATTAAAGTCTGTATCTGATTCTTTAGGCTATTGTAAACTTTCTTAATTAATAATAAATCGTTCTTGAATTCATCGTTGATGTTTTCTTTAAACTTTTCTTTGTTTATGAAATAATGTCTGCCTTCTAGATAAGCTCTTCCGACAAACCAGGAAAAGCTATAAGCTTTTACCAAATCAAAAGAAATATCCTGGTCATAAAATGAAAAAAATGCGGATAATTTGTTATCGATTTGAATTATTGAAGGATAGTAAGACAGAACAATATCTTCTCTATCTTTAATTCCATGATAAAGATATTTTTGTCGGTACAAGAATTTGTTGTTTGATGAATCATCTTTTAACCTCTCCCGGCTGACAGTTGAGGGCAGATTTTTATTTTGAAATGAAGCATTGTCCTGAAGTATTAAATCATCCTTCCACTTATCAATAAATTTTTTTCTGTTTATTTCAAGATATTTTTTGAAGCCGGAATTAATGTCCTTCCCGGCAGTTACCGATTCATGATGAATTACAACAGACTTCGGATTATACATTACTTTATACCCGAGCTTTCGCATTGTAAAGCACAAGTCAGAATCTTCCGAATATGCCGGAGCGTATCTTTCGTCGAAGCCGCCGGCTTTTCTAAAAAGTTCAGCTTTTACAAGAATACTCGCGCCGGAACAATAATCAACTTCACATGACTTATTATAAATGTCACGATTAGGATTATCGTTTTTGCCAAAATAATATCCAAGACCGTTTGAAAATATTATTCCTCCTGCTTCCTGTAGTTTGCCGTCAGGATATAATAATTTTGAACCGACAACACTTATAGCGGCATCACTCTCAGCAAGATTTACTAGTTCATCAAGCCAACCTTTTTGCGGCGTAGTGTCAT
>CAZKUR010000002.1:0-48832 GCA_964556005.1 uncultured Ignavibacteriaceae bacterium
CAAATATAATCTTGTCCCCGGGAACAAAGTCGTAATTCTGGTAAGATTTTATACTCACCGTCTGGTTCCCCGAAGTTTGATTTGGATTGTTACTATTTCCGGAATTATTATTAGGCGCACCAGATTCTTTTTTTTGCGAATTATTATCTCCATTTAAAACTTTATTTACGGCATCGTTCCCTTTATTTTCTGCTTTGTCTTTTGCTTTTTTAACTATATCTCCAAATTGTGCCCGTGCCGGTAAAGCAAAAATCAAAAATAAACCCAACATTATTAATGCTAACTTTTTCATACATCCCTCCGGATTTGTTAACTAAAGATTTTTTATATGAGATTTTTCGAAAGTAAATCAGTTGATACTTATTGCAATAAACATAAGATAGGATTTCAGCTAATTCAACTAATCATTTGGTTAGTTTTTTTGAAGCAGCATCCGGTTAAATGATTTTATTTTTAAGTGCCTTCGCTACTGCTTCGGAACGAGAGTTTACATGAAGTTTTGTATAGATGTTGTGAAGATGAAATCTTACGGTATGATAACTAACGAAAAGTTTATCGGCGATTGCTCTTGTGCTATGTCCATCAATCAGGGCGTTGAGGACTTCTTTTTCTCTTTCGGATAACAGTGCAGCATCAACTTGACTTGACTGGGACTGAAAATATTGAAGAACTTTCATAGCAACTTCACCGGAGAAGGGGGCCCCTCCCTCATTCGCTTCCTTTATCGCTTCAAGAAGTTTTGTTGTCGGACTTTTCTTTAATAAATAGCCGACGGCACCTCCGCGAAGAGATTCAAATATTTTTTCGCTTTCGCTGTAAACAGTCAACATCATCACATGAAGATTGGGGAATTCTTTTTTCAATTCTTTAAGGCATGTAATGCCGGATTTATCGGGCATTTCTATATCGAGCAGTAGTATGTCAGGTGCATCATTTTCGATATTCTTTAAAGCTTGATCCGAATTCCTGTAAGTTGCTACACATGTATAACCTTCCGATCTGTTCAGAAGGTTTGAAAGAATTTCTCTGAAATCTTCATCATCGTCAAGTACCGCAACTCTTATAATGTTTTTTATTTCCACGTAAAGCTTTATTTTTTTATATAACTAAAGTCAATCTTAAATTTGAAATCTGCAACTAATCATTTGAGCAGTTTTATTTTAGAACCGGGAAAGTCAATTCTATATTTGTTCCTACGCCGGGTGAACTGATTATCGAACATTTGCCTGAAAGTGCTGTCGTGTTTTTCCGAATGTTGATCAATCCTTTTCCGGGAGTAATGCTTTCTTTGTTAAATCCCTTCCCGTTATCTTTAATTGATAGAAAGATATTTTTATTTTTTACTTCCAGAGCGAAAATAATCTCTGTACACTCCGAATATTTTATTGCATTATTTAACGATTCTTTTACGATAAGCTGGAGATTCCTTTTAATTTGTGAATTGACTTTAACATTTTCAATATTTTCCGTTTTAATAACCAGGTTTATTTTTTTAGCTTCGCAAAGTTCATAAGCAAAATTTTTAAAGCTGAAAACGAAATCGTTGAGTGAGTCATATTTGGGATCGATCGACCATATTACATCTATCATCTGATCTACAAGATCCCGTGCTATTTTTCCAACCCGAATAATTGAATTATCCTTTTCCAGGGCCGGGTTGCTGCCGATGGCGGGAATCTTCTCTTCATGATCTTTTAATGCCTGCTCCGAAAGTATTGCAATTTTAGTCAAACCGGAACCGATCTCGTCGTGCAAATCTTCCGCAATCTTCATTCTTATTTTTTCAATTTCAAGCTTTCGTTTGTTCTTAAAATTTACAAAAAGAAATACGGAGATCATGAACAATAAAATCCATCCGGTGAAAAACCACCACTCTAAATAAAAAGGTTGTTCTATCTCAAATGTTAAAAAAGCAACTGGGCTTCGCAAAGTATTATCTGAACTAAATGAATTGACCTGGAATGTATACTTACCCGGTTTTAAGGAAGCGTATGTAACGAAATTTTTGTTTACTAATTTGTTCCAGCTTCTCTCAATACCGACCATCCGGTAATTATAGATCCTGTTTTTATCCTCGATATTATCGATCCGTGTAAATTCAAAAGTGATATTATTTTGTTCGCTGTTAAGGTAGGGGTTTGTGGAAAGGGGATAATTCTTTCCATTCACTAAGATTTTATTAAAATAAATCGATGTCCGGAAATGTCTTTTTTGCCAGGAAGGCTCATATATATAAATTTCACGATAGCCGGAGAAAGAAACAAAATTATTATTTGCCGAAATTGAGTAAAATGGAATATTCGGTATCTCTTCATTTAATTCGCTTCCATTTGAAAAGTCTTTATTAAGTTTTTGGATCCCGTCTTGAGTTGCTACCCAAATACCGAAGTTGCCGAAATCTTCAATATCCCAGATCCCGTTGCTTATTAATCCGGAAGTTCTAGATAAATTAATAAAATTATTGTTTTTTAAAACAGCAATTCCTCCGTAACGAGTACCTATCAACAAATCATGTTTTGAATCTTCAGTAACAGTTCTGATAAAATTATCAGGAAGTTTGCTGACTTTTGTAAACATTACTTGTTGTACATTGGAAGTATCGTATTTCATTCCCAAATCTTTTAAAACCTTGTCTTTGGAAAAAAAGGTAAGACCATGGTTGTATCCACCTATCCAAAAGTTTTCTTTTGAATCTTCATAAATTATTCTGACAGAATTATCGGGAAGGCCGTTACCGTCATTATAAACTTTGATTACTTTCCTGACTTTACTATTGCTTAATACAATTACTCCAAAATCCAGGGCGCTTGTCCAGATGTTACCGTAACTATCTTCAAAACTTTTATATAAACCGGAGAATTTAAATTTTGATTTAAGATCGGTTGACGTTAAAAATCTTAGTTCTGAAGGGTTTAAGGATAATGGGTTTTTGTTTAAGATTGCATATTCATCTATAATGCCGTACCCATATGTTAAAATAATTTTTCCGTTGTGATAAAAGATAAAATTAGTAGCCGGATTTTGGGAGTATTTTGTGAGAACATGCGTGAATTTGTGCCAGCTATTATTTTTGTCTTTCCATATTTCGAGCAACCCCTTACCGGTTGTAAACCAGAAGTGCGAAATATTATCAACCAAAGAAGTAGTAAAGTATTTATCTTTATTAAATTTTAAGAGATTCCGGTAAACAAGTTTAGAAATTCCGTCATTATTATTCCCCAGCCACAGAATCCCGTCCCTATCTATCATAGAATAAATTACGTTATTGCTGGGTAAACCGTTTCGTTCCGTTATTTCCGATTGAGCAAGTAAATTATTTTTATCGATTTCTATAATTCCAAGGTCACTGCTTAAATAAAGAAAATTTTCATCCGTTGAGCCTGTTATATTGAAATAAGTTCTGCCGGTTTTTAGATTTATTTGTTCGACTTTATTTCCCGTCTGCTTTATTAATGCTCCGCTGCTTTTAAGAAACCACTCCGTTAATTTTACACCGGAATAGATTGAGACAATGCCTTTATAAAAATTTTTTGAAATACCTTTCTCTTCGGTGAGAATTCTTGATTCTTTGTTGAATTTAAATAGACCGTTGCTTGCCGCAATTAAAATATTTCCAGCAGAGTCCTGCTCAATAGTATTAACCCAAGCAATTTCTCTACCTTTTTCGAAATTATAAATACTATTGTCTTTTATTAAGAAGACCGAATTGTTTGTACCGCACCAGATTGTAGAATCATTGTCCTCAAAAATTGCAGTGATATTTCCTTTACCTGCCGGGAGATTTCCATCCGGATAATAAAACTTTCCGTTTTTATATTTTGCCAGGCCGCCGTCGGTGTAGCAAACCCAAACAGCCCCTTTGTCGAATTTATCGGCGGTTACTAATTGTATGTTATCATATCGCAAGCCATTCCCGATAGAATAATTTTGAAATTGCTGGCTGTCGAATCTGCTTAAGCCCTCCTCAGTGGCAATCCAAATAAAGCCGAGCGAATCCTGACAGATCGAATTAATATTGTTTGATATTAATCCGTCATTCATTGTGTATGTATGAAAAATTAATTGCTGTGCAAAGCAGCGTGTGGTGATAAGTGTGGTAAAGAGACCAAGTACTATAATAATAAATTTATACTTCAATGATTAATTTGTGTTACTAATGTTAACCGGTTACAAAATATGATAAAAAATAAATGTAAACAATATTTTTTTAATAATAGAAAATTACATTAAACGAAAAATCAAACAATTGAAGTTTCAAAGAGATAACCTGAAAAATTAATTCATTTACAGTTTAAAAAGTTACACTTATTCTTACGTCGAAGCACAAAGAGTTTTGTATCAAAGGATTTGTATCCGGATTTACAATATACTGTACATCCGGTTGCACTGAAAACCACGGGAAAAATTGTACGTAATACGTCAACTCAAAGTTAAGTTCACTGCCGCTTACCGGTTGGTTGTTCATCGATTCCAATTTGTTATAATCAAAACCGTTAACAGCATTTGCAAAGGCAATTCCCAGTTGATCATCCGGCCTTCCTAAAAAAGGACTGTTAAAAACCAAACCGCCGCCAATATAATAACCGAATCTATTTATTTTAGCGTTGGCTGTTTCCAGTCTTAAAAATGCTTTTAAATTTCTTGCATCGTTTTCGGGATCACTGAAAATAGTTTGTTCACCGATAAAATACATACCGATATTATTTTTGCTTTTCAATAGATTTCCTTTCTGCAATGAAATCAACTCATTAAATTCAGAAGTATATTTCCAGAATCCTAATGCATATTTGAAGCTGTATTCTTCATCGGAAAGTCGCCCCAGTCTACGCTGCTCTGCTCTTCCCTGTGCGGAATATGTGTTTGCTGAATTTGAAATTAAACCTGTTTCAACAGTAATTAACATTCCGTCTTTTTTATTAAAAATTATATGCGTTCCTTTAGGATTTGAAGAATCCCCTGGAACTCCGTCTAATACAACTGCCTGCAAATAATATGAGTTGTTAAATTCTGTTTTTAATCTTACACCAACAGAAGTAGTCGGAAAAATAGAAGGACCGTTTTCGCCTGTTTGTGAAAATGCAACTCCGATTCCATGGGAACTGTTTATAAATAAATTTGATGACTGCAGATTTTCAAACTCGGAATTCAAATTATATAGCCCGGCAAGAAGAGAAATTCTATTATCAAACAAATCCGTTTGAATCCATGCTTCGAATATTTTCCAGGCAGATGGAGCAGCGATATTACTCGCAGTCTGAGCGTCGCCTATATAATTGTCCGGGTCTTCGCCGTCGTTGCCGAGTCCGTAAATAAAAATATTGCTGTTCTTAAATCCTATAAGCTTTTTGAGATTGAAAGTAAATATAATATCGAAATTATCGAGGTAAGTCGTTTTCCGTTCGAGTCCGCCATATAAATTAGAAAAAATGTCAGATGTATAAACTACATCCAGATTTATTCCCTTCTCAGCAAGGGAATCTCTAAGACCGAACCAATTGCCGGTAAGATTTGAATTATAAAAATTGGTTTGAGAATATCCTATACCTGAAAGCAAAATCAGAAAAATAATTCTAAGCATTTAAAAGATATTTTTATTGAGAAAGATATCTTAAGAAAAGTTCAAAAATATATTTTTATTCGTTAAGGTGATTTGATAATAGCCAAATTTTGACTTTTTAATTCATCACTCTATTATTCTTTATTTTACTTTTTCCGAATAAAGAATTCAGAACAATTGAATACAAAATAGTTAAATCGGTTACAGAAGGTTTCCGGTTGATTTGCCTTCTAAAAATAGAAAAGGAGCGTTGAGCTCTTTAGTGCACCCTGGGGGACTCGAACCCCCGGCCTGCTGATTAAGAGTCAGATGCTCTACCAACTGAGCTAAGGGTGCGATGCAAAATTAATATATTTCGCCGGAGTATCAAAACGATTTTGCACATAACATTTATTTATATTTGCTTTCATCTTAGTAAAAGTTTTTTAAGTAATGTTTATAGAAAATTTTATCGGGTATACTGCGGCATTTTGTACGACGGCGGCTTTTATTCCGCAGGCTGTTAAAGTCTACAGGACAAGAAGCACCAGGGATATTTCAATAGGGATGTTTTCATTACTTACCTTTGGGGTAGCGTGCTGGTTAATATACGGATTGTTTTTAGATTCACCACCGATTATTGTGGCAAATGCAATTACGCTTGTTCTTGCTTTTTATATTTTTGCGATGAAGATTAAACTGGATTATTCATTCAAGAATAAATCAAAATTAAGGAAGGGAAGCCAGAGCAGTTTTTAATTTGTCATCACTAAAACTATTATAATTCCAGTCTCCAATAATATTTCCTTTGTATAATAATATAACTCTCGGTGGAAAATCTTTAATAAATGGGAAGAAGGTCTGAGGAGGAATAATTTTATACGGATATTCCTTTCCCGCAAATTGGAAAAAATTCTGAACTTGATCCTGCTGACCTAAAAATAAAATGTAAATAGGAGGCAGATTTAATTTCTTATTTAGCGCGGCTATCTTTTTTGCCGTGTTCATACAATCTTCGCATTCAAGACTAAAGAATGCCAAAATCTTTTCGCCATCATTTAAATTTACTTTTTTACCGTTGCTGAATTTATCAAACTCACTGAAAGGTGAAGCGGTTTTTTTGTAATCTCTAATTTCGCTTTTTGCAGTTTTCTGTTTATCTGTATTAGTATCATTTAACCGGTTATCATTTATTTGATTTTTGCTTGTACCTGGATTACCGGGTTCTCTTAATTCTGAAGAAAAACTATTTACCGGCACATTATATGCCTTAACTTGAAAAACTAAAAAGATTGCTGCAGCAAATGCTAAAAAGATAACCACTGGCCTAATCAAATGAATTCTATCTTCTTCATTCCATGTCTTATATAAATATAAGAGGATAATCAGCAAAAAAATATTTTTAATTAAAGCAGCAAGGTTTGACATTGGGAGAAGGTTGCCAAAACATCCGCAATCTCCGGAATTACCGGATATAACAACCTGGAAGATAAGATGAACGCTGAAGATAATTAAAAGAACTACCGCAGCAGGGATAAATAATTTTTTTAAATTTTTCCCGATTAAGAAAGATATACCTATCGATAATTCAATTGAAATGATTATTCTTGAAAGATAGGGAGCAATTTGCCAGGATGTAATTCCCTGCGAAACTAATGTAAAATCAAATGCTTCCACAGGAAACAATTTCGATACGGCTGAAAAAATAAATAGTACGCCGATTACAAGTCTAAAAAGGAAACTAATTTTATTTGTTAATTGCAGATTCATACATCCCGTATATGAAACGGTTAAATTGAGTAACTAAATTAATTTCACCCTCAAAAATTTTTATAATGCAATTTAAACAAATAAAACAAACTTTGCCCGGTAAAAGAATTAAACAAGTGTTCAAATGAGGTTGTACAATTTTTTAAAATCTTGATTAATGATCCTCATGCGTTGCCAGATGATGATCCAGCGAATATTCTCCCGAACCAAAAATCAGGAAAAATATTGTAAGAAATAATGCAGTTATCGATATATAAAGTTCGTAATTTAAAACGTGAAATCCCTGGGGAAGATTTACGAAAAAAACTGCAACAATTAATATTGGCAATGTAAAAAGTGAAGCTGTTCTTGTCTTCAAACCTAATATAAGCATAATACCTGCTCCGATTTGAGCGAGCACTACATAGCTTGCAATCATTATCGACACAAATCCGAAACTGCTGTCGGCAACTAATGTTCCGATTAAATAGCTGTGATTCACATAAGATAATCCTTTAGCAAGTAAAACCACACCGAGTGCGACTCTAAAAATATCAATCCATTTTGGATGATGCTTACTTGCCCATTCATCGATGAGTACTAAGGTATGCATGACATTTCCTAATCATTGTTTGATGATGAATAATAATTTTTTTTATACTAACTTTTTTATATGAAGAATGAATGAATGATAGATAAACAGGTAAGAAGGAACACAATTAATTTAAAAGATTTCCGCCAATGGCGGATCAGCCTTTGGGTGAAGAAAAATTAAAGATTAAAAGATTGATAAATCAAAAGATGAATTAAAAAATTGAAAGACTGCAGATAATAATATTATTCACCAAAAACTGAAATGTCCATTCAAGTGTTTCTTCCAATTTCAATTACAGAAAAATTATAAAATTATCCTATTCTTCTTTTTGCTTTGACAGCAGATAATCAATTGAGATTGGTCCTGAACCGTAAACAAGAAAAAATATTAATAAAAATAGAATCATGAGTAAGTATCCAAGATCCGAATTAATTGCAAATAATCCCTGATGATAATTTATAAAGATTATCGTTCCGAGTATGATTGGGATTTCAAGTAAAGAAACCACGCGGGTGAGCAGCCCAGTCGCAATTAAAAGTCCGCCTGCAATATAAAAAGCAATTACATATTGAGAAGAGAGAAGAAAAGAAAAAACATCAATATTGCTTTTCTCCATCAATAGAAATACCTGTTCCTTGTTCATTACAAGTGTAATTCCTTTAATCATTAAAACAATACCTAAAATAATTCGCAGCAGGTCAATCCATTTAAGATGGTGGCGGTCTACCCAATTTTCAACTTTTTGTATTGAGTACATGTTTCCTCCCCTAAATAATTGTACAAAAAATTAAATAATAATTTCAGTAAAGATAAAATTAATTCAGATAATTAAACAGCGATTTGCTTCCGTATCCGAGTGCTTCCCACCATTGCTCGAACATTTTCTTATTTTCTTTCATTATCCCTTCGTATGTAATTCCGTCGGGGATTTGAACAAGCTCTTGAAGCCTGTGGAATATTTGGTTTCTTTGTTTCGGATTAGTTTTCATCATTAAATTCAGAAGTGAAAGAGCATCTTTCTCGCGTGATTCATTTAAAATAATACTTAAAGTCGAGTCGCTTTTAGTTTCAAAGTCAAATCTTTCGAGAGCATTTACAAATTTTCGGGGAGCATCAGCAAAGTAAGGAGTACCTGGGCCAATTCCCAATCTGGTTTCACAAACTGCACCGGCTGGAATTATTGTTTTATTGTTGTTGTTCTTCAATGCAACCCAGCCTGAGCTTACTTTCAGAAAGCTTGAGCCTCTATCACTTACCTTTAAGTAGAAAGTACACCCTAAGTCAACAACCTCTGTTGAAGGAGTTTGCACATAAAATAATTTCGGAGGTGCCCAAATCTCCGAATGAATTGTTCCTCTATCGAGTTGAATTTTATACCGTTCATCTTTAATCTCAAGCAGTCTCAACCTTGTCTTCGGATCGACTTCCATCTCACCGATTGTTCCGACTTTAACCCCGGCTTTTGATTTATCGTCCGTAATCAGCCAGTCTCCGGGTTTAAGCATACCTCCACCTTCTATTTTGTCGGTGCCTATAAGTGGTGTACCGCTGATTCTCTGAACCATCCAGTATGCCGTATCAGACTTTGTATAATAAAGAAAACTGATTATTATCGAAACCAAAAAAACTACTAACAATCCGCCGGCGACAAGAATTCTATTCGAATTTCTTTTCTTGAATTTTAAATTATAGCGTGATTTATACTCACGCGCAGATTCATCAGGCTGTAAAGGTAAGCCTTCTATTTTTCTGCTGCCGGTTATTTTTTCACCGGCTATTCTGCTGATAATTCCTTCAAAAAAATCTTTCTTCGGATCTCTGCTTTTAGGCAAAGAATTACTTTCTTCGAGAATTGATCTTAAATTATCGAACTTTTCTTTACAATCTTTGCATATAATCAAATGTTCGGCAATTTGACCTCTCATTTCATCCGGCAGCATACCGTCGGCATAATCATTTAGATAATATCTAACTTCCCTGCAGTTCATTTCCACGCGGCCTTTCGTATTTATATCTTCCGATTATCATATGGGTCTTTAATGATCTCATTTTGCCTCTAAAGATTTTTTTGCCGAATTAACCAGAAATTTATCAAACGAATTTTCACAACAAAATATATTCAAAAACATATTATAAAAACATTTAAATAATTGAAATGATAAAGTTTTTACAAAACTTTTTTTTAACTATTTGCATCAAAACTTTCTAACTAAAAGGATAAACGGGCATAAAACCGGTCTTAATGAATCAGGATTTCATTGTTAAATTGATTAGATAATAAAATCAGTAATTTATTCAATGCCGTAAAGAACAGTTATAAAAAATTTAATTAAAGATGTAAAATAGAATACTGGCGAAGATGTAAAAAAAACCGGAAAAATTAAGAAAACATTAATAAATTACTATAAATGTAATCCCAATTTTTGGAATAATTTTTGATAATCTATACTACCCTGGATGAATATTTCCGGTTAATAAAAATATTAACTTGTGAAATAATGAATTTTGGCTATAAATACTGCTGCTATTTCCTAATTTTATCGCCGAGAGTAACTTATAAAAAATTTTAATTATCTCTTATTTTCAAAGGGGATACGATGTTCAATTCTAAAATAACTACTTCCGGCAAAAAGAATAAAGTTTTAATAATTGATGATGAAACCGATAATTTATACGTCTTAAAAGAATGTTTAGAACCTGAAGGCTTCGAGGTTTTAACAGCCTTAAACGGACGGCAGGGAATTGATACGGCTATTAAAAATCTGCCGGATGTAATAATTTGTGATATCATGATGCCCGGAATTGACGGCTTTGAGGTTATGAAGTATTTAAGAAAAAATCCGCAAACCAATACGATTCCTTTTATATTCCTTACGGCAAAGTCGGACATTAAAGATATAAGAGAAGGAATGGGAACAGGCGCCGATGATTATATAACAAAACCTATCAACAATAAAGTTATTATTCACTCGGTTCTCACAAGGCTTGAAAAGAAAAAACTCCAGGAAAAAAAGCTTGATGAGCTCCGGTCGAGCATTACATTTTCTTTACCTCACGAACTTCAAACCCCATTAACTGCCATCATTGGTTTTAATGAAATATTACAAGAAGAATATGAGAGCTTAAAACCCAATGAAATATTAAATATTTCAAAACAAATTTCATCTGCAGCAAAACGGCTCGATGAGCTGATTCAAAGAATTTTATTTGTTACTAAATTGGAAATAATTTCAAACGATAAAGATCAGGTATCTGCTATTCGAATGTCCACAGTGCCTTCGCCGCGAAAGGTAATAGAAACAACAGCCAACAAAATTGCCGCTAAATATGATCGCAGCAATGATATGATATTAAATATTAAAAATGAGCATGTTAGAATTAACGCGTATCATCTTGGTAGAATAATCGAAGAGCTTGTTGATAATGCTTTTAAATTTTCCGAAAAGACGCAATTCGTAATTGTGGAAACATTTATATCAAACAACAGATTTAATATCAGCGTTACGGATTACGGTTTGGGAATGAATGAAAGTGAAATTGCCAACATTGGTATTTTTATGCAGTTCAACAGAATGTTATTCGAGAGAAAAGGTACCGGCCTTGGTTTATCGATTGTGAAAAATTTAGTAGATATTTACGGTGGTATGATGCAGATTCACAGCATACCGTCAAAACAAACGCTTGTGGAGGTAATGCTGCCGCTTTAAAATATTAAAACCTCCAAATACTTGCGCTCGTTTAACTTTCAAGAAATTTTCCTTTAATATTGCATTTCATCTTTCAATAATAAATTATCCCCGCAATTTTAGCTTATATTTAATTTTCGATTTTCACAATCAGATGAGTAGTAACATTGTGAGCAAGGTTGCGAATTAAATTTGAATTCTTCAATTTTGAATCATTTTCGCTATTCTTTACCAATTTTTAATAATTGTTTTGCTTTTCACTTGACTTACAGAACTTTAAATCTAAATTAAATACTCATAAGAAATTTAATTTTTTTTTTGAGGAAGTTATGTCGAACAGTAATAGAAAACAATTAAGCTTAACGAGCCTATTATTAGGCGGAGTGATCGGAGGTGTTGCGGCACTTTTATTCGCTCCCAAAAGCGGTGGAGTACTGCGGGGTAATATTAAGAATAAATTTGACGATTATTTAGATGATGCTAAAAGAAGTTCGGACAGCTTAATTAAAAATACAAGAGTAAGTGCAGACCGCTACATTAAAAAAGCTGAAGAAATTCTGCAATTGTCAAGAAAATATGCAGAAGGTAGATATAAAATTTCTACGGAAAGGATTGAAAAAGAAATTGCGAGCTTACGAACGGCTTTAAATGCAGCAATCGATGCTTATAAACATAGCAGCCTAAATAAAGCTGAAATAAATTTTCATAAGAACGACGGAAAAGATTATTCTACATTTGAGGATGAATCTCTTCCTAAACGCGAGGGAATGGGAAGAAGAAGAGATCGTTAGAAGCAGAAAGCAGCAGTCAAAAAAATAGCCGGCAAATGGCAGAATCCGATAAAGTAAATGCCGCAGCCGGGAAGGCATTTGCAGAGTGAAAATTTTAGCTGCTGGTTAAATCAATGTTTTGAATGCAAATGTTTTTGAGTCAAACGTTCGGGGTTTTTCTTTTTGAATAGTAGAAAACATCATCGTGTTTTACGTAGCCTAGCTTTGTAAAAACGGCCATCGAAGTTGTATTCCAATCCTCAATTAATGCAGCGGCAATTTCAATTCCCATTTCATCAAATTTTTTTTCGACAAATTCAACTAATTTTCTAGCTATCCCTTTTTGCTTGAAAGCAGGATTTACAGCAACCCTGTTAATCCAACCTTTTCTTCCGTCATGGGTTCCGAAAATTACTGCGATTAATTTACCCTCTTTTTCGGCGACGTAAAAAATAGCGCAGCCGCGTTTTAATTCCTTTTCGATTTCAGATTTTCTATCTCGTCCTTTAGGTTTATATGGCAACCCGGAATCTTTCCAGAGCTGAACCACAGCATCGTAATCTTCAATCTTAAATTCGCGGATATTTAATTTAATGGAATTATCATTCATACAACTACCGGTTTTTATATATTTTATTTTTTAAAAATAAGTAAAAAATGGAATAAATTTGGTATGAAATTTTATAGAGAGAGTAAACCAAACGTAGTGGGCGACTAAAAAGTCCGTCGACCTCGTCAGGTCGACGAGACCTGACTGGTAATTTTGTCATCACGAACAAAGCCCGCCTTTGCCGAAGCGGCCTCACGCAGGCAGGTGAAGTGATCTCATATTTAAGTTAAAAGCAAAAGATTGTCCCTCTTCGGTCGCTAGACTCTCGTTAGAGTCCGTAGACTCAAACGGACTCTACGAGCGAGACCTCGTCTTTGACGGACAAAGCGGGCTTCACCCCGGCGATTCGTAGACAGATGCTCCGGGGTTCCATTAGACGGTCGTAATAGATTTAATTTTCAAATTTGAAAACATTGTGGGAGAAGTTGAGAATCACTTAATGTAATATCTCATTACAGGCCTTCTTTCGGATCTTCGTGCAGCTTCTTTAAATTTTGCTTTAATGAATGCCGGGTATAAACCGGTATAAACAAAAGGATCAGGCTCGCCTTTATCGGTTTTTACCGGGTAGCCTTCAACAATTTTACCCCCGTTTTGCTTTACGAATTTTTTTGCTTCATTTAAAAGTTTAATGGTTATTCCCTGCCGTCGAAATTTTTTATTTATAAAGAAACACGTAATAGACCAAACGGGTTTATTGTCTACTAATTTTAATACTCTCGAGTTTGCAAGCCTGGGATAATTTTCTCTTGGTTCCAACGCCATCCATCCAACGGGTATTCCCTCAATATATGCAATCAACCCAGGGATAGTATTTTTTTTAACTAAATTTTTAATTGCGGTTTTAGTTTCCCCGGTTTTCCGTTTTTCATCGAATTCTTTTCCTTTCATTTTCCAGAACATGCACCAGCAATTGCCGCATGCGCCGTTAGTTCCAAACAGGTATTCGAAATCTTTCCATCTTTCAGAAGTTAATGGCCGGAATTCCAAATTTAACTTTGCTTTTTGTTTCATGGTTTTCTCTTTAAAAATGATTTTTTAAAGTCGAAAAGAATAGCATATGGAAATATCAATATTAAAAAATAATATAATTAATTTCTCTTTGCCAATTTTTAAATTGAAAAAATAAGGTTTCATAAATATTTCTATGGTAATTAAAATAAAAATCTTTATCTTGCCGAAAGTCTTTTTAAGATTTGCAGTTCTAATTTGAAATTATAGTTTTGTTCGCAGGGTGAGGTTCTGATTGGCTCGTAAGGGGAGCAAATTTACGAGGCATTTTCTTGTTTTCATTATTTGTTAAATTCCTGGAGGAAAAATGTTTAAAGGACATCCGAGAGGACTGTACGTTTTATTTTTTACCGAGATGTGGGAGCGTTTCGGTTTTTACACGATGCTGGCAATCTTTGTTTATTATATGCAGGAAAATTTCGGCTGGGATGCAGCAACTGTTACTAACATTTACGGAATTTTTCTTGCCGGAGTTTACTTTACTCCCATTCTAGGAGGATGGATTGCCGATAATCTGCTTGGATATGGAAAAACAATTATAATTGGCGCAATAATTATAGCAATTGGATATGCGCTAATGGCTATCCCCACAAAAATTCCTGCTCAACTTTTCTTTGCTTTAATTATTGTGTGTCTTGGTAACGGGCTTTTTAAAGCAAACATTTCTGTACTTGTTGGAAATCTTTACGGGCATGTTCAAGGTTCTCTTAAGGATGCCGGTTATAATATTTTTTATATGGGAATAAATGTCGGCGCTTTCTACGCTCCATTTGCAGCATCAGGAATTAGAAGATTTTTAATGGAACATTACAATGTTTCTTTGGCGCAAGGTTATAATGCGGGATTTGGTGTTGCCTCTGCCGGTATGCTGGTATCACTTTTAGTTTTTACTATCTTCAGAAAATATTATATCGATGCGGATTACAGATCTAAGGAGAAGGTTAATGAAGAGAAAGATGTTGTCTTAACCAAAAGCCAGGAAAAAGAAAGAATTGTTGCGCTGCTTACAATTTTCGCAATAGTTATATTCTTCTGGATGGCTTTTCATCAAAACGGCGCTGCGCTTTCTCTTTTTGCAAGGGATTACACAAGTAATTTAGTCGGCAAATTTACTAATGTTCTTTTTGATGTTATTGGGCTGCATGCACTGCTTGCAGTGATATTGGGGGGTGCTTTTCTTTTAAATAAAAAATCCTCTCTAAAGGCAAAAGGAATAAGTGGCTTTTTTGTACTGCTTGGTTTAATCATTTTAATAATTAAGCTGAATTCGTCTTCGGATTTAAATACAATTGCTCCCGAACAATTTCAATCTTTTAACCCGATGTTCATCGTACTATTAACTCCTCTGATTGTAGGTTATTTTTCATATTTCAACCGGAAGGGAATAGAGCCATCATCTCCAGCGAAAATAGGAATTGGAATGCTTATTACAGGTATAGCTTACATTATTATGATATTGGCAGCTGCAGGATTACCTGCTGTTTTCGAATTAAGCGGAGGTAGATCGGCAATTACTGTTTCACCTTTCTGGTTAATAGGGACATATTTTACTCTGACGTTAGCTGAACTTCATTTAAGCCCGATGGGCTTATCCTTCGTTTCAAAAGTTGCACCCCCTAAAATGAAAGGACTGATGATGGGTGGTTGGTTTGGTGCTACTGCAGTAGGAAATTATTTGGCGGGGTTTGTTGGACGTTTTTATCAGAATTGGCAGTTGTGGCAATTCTTTTTATTGCTTGTAATTACATCCTGTATTGCTGCCATGCTGGTAGTTTTATTCTTGAAGAAATTAAAACATGCTACGCAATAGAATGATTAAATTTATTCGGGTAAAAATTTAATCATATTCCTTTATTATGCAGTCTCAATTTGCGGTTTTATTTTAAACATTAACGCTGCGGAAACCATTCCGAAAATAAAAGTGCAAATCCAGAGAATTTGAGAGCCGAAGTTATGAAATACAACAGTTCCTAACCAGGGCCCTAAAGTAAATGCGAGACTGAAATTCATCTGGAAGAAACCCATATACTCGCCTCTTTTTTCTACCGGTGCGATATTCGAAATATGATTCGAGCTTGCCGGGAATAAAATCATTTCGCCGAAAGTCCAGATTACTATAGTTAAAGCAATAAAGATTGTATCCTTTGCAAAAGTCATTAATCCAAATCCTATTGCTGCAAGTATCGAACCGATAATTAATAAAATTTTATCATTCCATTTAATAAGAAAATTATTTAAAGGAACTTCAACTAAAATAACCAGTAAGGTATTTATTGCGAATAAAATTCCCAAAGTCGAAGTTTGAAAGTTAAGATCTTTTACAAGGAACAGCGGCATTGCGGCAAGATGCTGAAAGTAAACCATGACGACGGGAAGAAGAGCAATAAGAAAATAAATCATATTTCTGTCTTTTAATGCAAAAATTAATTCTTTATTATTCGGGATATCGCCCCCCTGTTCTGCAGTACTAATATTTTCCCCTGATAGCCATGGTGCGTATATTAAAAACAATCCAGCTAAAATTGATGTCAATCCGTCGACGTAAAAAATTATTGAAAAGTTTATCAGCATTAAAAATCCCGCAGCAACAGGGCCGATACTCATTCCCAAATTTATTGCAAGCCTGTTAAGTGAAAATGCCGGCCGTCTTTGTTTGGAAGGAACCACTTCCGAAATCAAAGATAGATTTGCCGGGCGGAATGCTTCGCTAATGATCGACCAGGTAAAGGTTAAACAAATTATCAGGTAGTAGCTGCTTATGAAAGAATAGATAAACAAAATAAAACCGGACGAAATCAATGAAATTTGCATCAATAATTTCGCACCGATCCTGTCGCTCAATTTTCCCACCAATGGGGAAGTAAGCAAAGCGCCTAAACCGTAAAACGCTATAACCAAACCGGCCTGGTCTGCGCTTTCACCTCTTCTTATAGTTAGGTAAACCGCAAGGAACGGGAGAACCATTGTTCCGGTACGGTTTATTAACGTTGCGAAAAAAATAATCCACATGTTACGCGGCAGATCTTTTAAGCCTCGCCAGGGATTCATTTTTGTCTTAGTATCCTTTTAGAAATTGGAAGGAATAAAATTGCAAATATATAATCTTGTATGCAATTCTCCTAAAACAAAAATCTAAACTTGAACATGTACAGATACCTTGTCAATGAACCGAATAATTAATCAGATCCCATGTAAATGTTCTAAATGCAAACCCGCGCTCAGTTACAAAAAGCTTAATTATACCTACTCTTTCGGTAAACCACAGGTTTACCGTCATGTAATCGTTTAAACCGTTTTTGGTTCTTAAAATGTGGTAAGTCTTTTGAAACGTGCCTGCCGGGACGGTTATTGAATTTTGATCCACTACCTGGCTTGTATCTACAATGCCTGTTGCAGCATTACCCCACTGCAAGCCAACCTGCAATGGGAAAACCATTTTGGATTCAAATTGACTACCTGCATTATTGTTATAAAAATACACCGTATCGTTTCCCGAATAAACATAAGCCGTATCAAGATTATTTATTGTATAATTTGAATTCATCCCGGAATTAGCTCTATAAATCCAAACCATTAAATTTCGACTATTCAAAGCTGTAACTATACTTGAAACTTTTACGGTTAAAGTATCTTCAGTAGAATTGAGACTGTCATACACCGCGTATACCCACGTATCTCCAATTGTATTTGGGAATACCGCAGTATTAGGTTCCGGTTGTGGATTGGTAGAACTATCGGAACATGAAAAATTTATTATTAATAAAGACGAAAAAATTGAAATAATCATAAGCTTTTTCATAAGACATTATATCCTGTTTGATTTTTATAAAGTGAAGTTAAAATGAAATCTGAAAAACAAGAATTAGGACAAAAGAATGAATTACTTTAAATAAAGTAATATTATATAAATATAAAGTATAGATAAATTTGTTAATGAAGTAACATATATAAATGGCTTGTGACTAATCAATGAATAATTTATACCCATGTCTTTAATCAAACTAATTTGTGAATGACGTTTTTTTATTTATTATTTCTTGAAACGTATTGTAAAACAATAACTTAGTAGTAAAAATATCCCGTTAATTTCTATTCCGGTTGACGATGAATACACCTATAGTAATTATTATTCCGCTAAGCATAATCAATACAGTAATTTTTTCATTCAAAATAAACCATGCTGCAAATACAGTTACGAAAGGTTCAAAGTAAAGAAAGACTCCGACTTTTGATGCAGCAAATTCCTTCAATGCCTGTGCCCAGAGTACATATGCAATTCCCGAACAAAAAATTCCAAGGTATAAAACCGAAACCCAAACTTTAACTGTTAAATGGTTAATCGAATTAACTAATTCTTTATTTATGTTGAAAGGGAGAATTATGATCATCATCAGGAAAAAGAGAAATAGGATAGTCATGAAAGGAGAATAATCAAGGGTGATTTTTTTATTAACCACAGAATAAATGCTCCATGTTACCGCGCTTGTTAAGACTAAAAAATCTCCTTTATGTGATATAATCCCGATATTGTTAAAATTGCCTTTGCTAATTAATAGCAGCAATCCGAAAAAAGAAATTGCTATACCTGTTAGTTGAAGAAGATTTAATTTTTCTTTGAAAAAAATCAAGCCGAGAATTGCCATAAAAACCGGAGTGATGCCAATAATCCAGCCCGTGTTTGTAGCTGTTGTGAATTTCAGACCGGTAACCTGAATCCAAAGATGAAAAGTTGCAATAAATGCTAGCATTAAAATTGAGCCGAGGCTTTTCCAGTTTATCTTAAAGTTTCTTTTTGTAATAAGTGCAATTACAAAAAGAAAACCTGTGCCCAACAATAGACGGATGAGTATAATATTTTTAGGAGATAATTGTGCCAGAGCCGTTTTAGTCGCAATGAATGAAGCACCCCAGAAAATAACGGCTAAAAGCTGTTTCCAAAATTTAAATAGATTTGATGATCTCAAATATTATATAAAGAGAAGTTTGCTGAAGTGAAATTACGAAAATTCTTAATGAAAATTTAATCAATATATAAGCCGCCGTTTAATTCCATCCATGATGCAATTTTTTCAACAGCACTGTTAACGTTATTGTCTGAAACATCTACCTCGTAAACAGGAAGAATTGATTTCGCAATTATCTCCCGCATCATATTTTGTTCATCAATAAATAAATTTAGATTATCATATTGCCCGGGATTACCAGAGACTTTTAATCTTTCTTCTTTTGCCGATTGAAAAGATTCCGGTGTTCTTGTACAGAAAATTAAACGGAAACCAAGTAAACTTAATTTTTCTTCGAGCCACCTGAAATCGTATTTTTTATTATAAGTTTTTAATTGATATGTTTTAGTAGAAATGTGAAACCGGTCTATGATCCATGAATAATATTTAAGCAGTTCGAAAAGCTTGAGCCAGGTTCTGTAAGTCTCAATTGCTTTTTCTTCTTCATGTGGTGCGAAATTGATTAAGCCTCTTCCCCAAGGAAAATTGGTAAAAGCACACCATTCGGCTGAAATTAATGGAGAATGATAACGGTATTTTCGCGGGCCGACAATTCTCGGATGATTGTTAAGTTCAAACGCAATTTCCGTTTTGAAGGTAAGCCTTGTTCCTTCAAGAATTATTTTCGGACAAAGTTTTCCTGGCATTTTCCCATTAACTCGTTACTTTGATCTTTCGGTTTTTTTTGCAGATGAATATTTTTCAAGATCATAATTTATTTCACGATCCGGCATTTTATGTTTAACAATTTCAACTCCGTTTTCCGAATAAAATTGAGTTGCAAGCGTATCATGAAAATCTGAAAACACCACAACTCTTTTTATCCCGGCAGCTATTAAAGCTTTTGCACATGTTGTGCATGACATATTTGTTATATAAGCAGTTGCGCCTTTTATATTTATTCCATGGATTGCTGCCTGAACCAGCGCATTTATTTCGGCATGATTTGTACGGACACAATGGTTGTCAACAATTAAGCAGCCGGCTTCATCGCAATGAGGCTGACCGGGCAGAGCTCCGTTATAACCTGTAGCAAGCACAAAACGATCTCTGACCAAAACGCAGCCGCAGTGCATTCTCGGGCATGTTGCTCTTTCCGAGGCAAGCATTGCCAATTTTAAAAAGTATTCGTCCCAGGTCGGCCTTTTATTTTTTTCGTCCATAAATCTTACAAATGTAAATAGATAAAACTAAATTTTTCTTTGACTAATATAGATATTTAGCGACAGATTAATAAAGAAAGTTGATTTAACGCAGAGTAAAAATTTATTTATAAATTTTTATATTCAGAACCAGTGTTTTCGTTTAAAATAAATTAACATTCCGGCGGCAATAATCATGATAATGATCCAAAAACCGGCCGGGTAAAACCATGCCCAGCCTAATTCCGGCATATGATTAAAATTCATTCCGTAAATGCCGGCAATAAAAGTAAGCGGGATAAAGATTGTTGCGATCATTGTCAACACTTTCATCACTTCATTCATTTTGTTACTGAGGCTTGATAGATAAGTGTCGAGCATTCCTGTTATTATATCACGATAAGATTCGACTGTATCGATTACCTGGATTGTATGATCATATACGTCTCTAAGGAATATTTCGGTTGATTCATTTATTAATTCCGAATCTCCTTTATACATCGAATTTAAAACCTCCCTCATGGGCCAAACAGATTTTCTTAGAAGAATCATTTCCCTGCGGAGCTTGTGGATTGTTTGCAGATCTTCCGGTTCCGGCGAACGAATCAATTCATCTTCGACATCTTCAATAATTTCACCTAATTTTTCCATTACAATAAAATAGTTGTCGACAACAATATCGATTAATGTGTAAATAAGATAATCTGCTCCCGATTTTCTAACCCTTCCTTTGGCTGTTCTTAACCTTTCTCTTACCGGGTTAAAAATATCACCGATACTTTCCTGAAAAGTTATAACGGTATTTTTCAACATTAATAAACTTATCTGTTCATGCTTTACGCTGTTGGAAACATCATCAAATGAAAACATCTTAAACACGATAAAAAGGTATTCTCCATGATCCTCAATTTTTGGGCGCTGGCCCACATTCAGAATATCTTCCAGCACCAGAGAGTGAATATTATAATGATTACCGATTTTTTCAATTAATTCAACTTCATGTAATCCATCGATATTAATCCAGGAGGTTGAGCCGGTGTTTTGGGATTCAAAGCATTCTTCAATTTTATTTACTTCCTTTTCCTCAAAACTTTCGGCATTATAACTAATTAAAGTAATCTTAGCTTTTTTAAGCTTTTGCTCGCCGGTATAAATCAATGAACCCGGCGATAACCCGACTTCTTTTTTCCTTCTTTTATAAATTCTTGCCATTATTCCTTAGAAACTAAAATAATTTTATCCCTTTGTTTATTTTGAAGATATCAGCAAAGGTTAAAGCTCTTTAAAACCTGTATCTTATTTGAACGTTTCTTTCGTTAGAAATTCCTTATTTCATCAAATAATCCGAATCGATTAGTAGGTTTTTCCCGTCTTTGTATAAAGCATATTGAAAATTTTTTTTAATAGCATAAGCGCCGGTTTCTCCTTGCTTATTTATTGCGATATAAGCAACGTCGGTATCCTTGTACATTTTCTGTTTTTGTACAATTCTTTTAATCGCAATTTCGCACGCTTCCTGAGGCGATTTGCCGTTTCTCATAAGCTCGACAATCAAAAAAGATCCGAGAGAACGCATTACATATTCTCCCATACCTGTAGATGTGGCGCCGCCGACCTCGTTGTCCACATACAGTCCGGCGCCGATTATCGGAGAATCACCGACTCTGCCTCTTAATTTAAAGCTTAATCCGCTTGTTGTACATGCACCGGACAAATTTCCGGATTGATCACGGGCAATCATTCCGATGGTATCGTGATTTTCATAAGACGGCTTATAGTTATTTTCTTTTAAATATTTTTCCCATTCCTTTTTTGCTTTTTCCGTAAGAAGATCTTCTTTTTTAAATCCGTTTTCTAATGCAAATTGCAATGCGCCTTCACCAACAAGCATTACATTTTTTGTCTTTTCCATTACCAGTCTTGCAACAGAAACCGGATGTTTGATATGCTCAATACATGCGACAGAACCGGCATTACCAAATTCATCCATAATGCTTGCATCGAGCGTTACATGTCCGTCACGATCCGGGAGACCGCCATACCCGACGCTTGTTATTTTGGGATCACCCTCCGGAACCCTGACACCGGTTTCAACTGCATCTAAAGCCCTGCCGCCTTTTTTAAGTATTTGCCAGGCTTTTTCATTGGAAGGAATCCCGTGCTTCCATGTTGATATCACGATAGGTGATGTATTGTCTTTCAACTTAATAGCTCTTGAGCTTAGCGTTTCATTTGTTATGGGAGTTGGAACGAAGCCGGCGGCAATTGCGGCAGAAGCCGTGATGGAACTAATTAAAAATTTTCTTCTGGAGATCATGTCATTTCCTAAATAAAATTTTCAAAATCACGAAGTTCAAATAATCGAATTCATTATGGGATATTAATTTAAATTTCAACTGCATCCCGGGATAATTTGGAAAATTACATGGGATATGCGCTGTGATAAACTAATTTCCATTTCCCGTCTTCATATTTATGAACCCGTGTGAATCTGAAATAAAGTGTTCTTGCTTTGCCTGAAGAATCCGGAACGCTGAAATCGGCTATGCACGATAATACTGCTGTATCGTCATAAACCCTGACAATAATTCCCTCGTAAGTTTCCGTTGCGTTTTGAAATATTTTCGGAGCTTTTTGAATTTCCTCTAAAACCTGTCCTTTTGTTTGAAATCCCTCATTCTCTCCGACAAAGATTGCCCGGTCATCTACATAAGTACTCCATTGGGAAGGATCATGAGTTTGATAAGCATTGAATTCCATTTTCATTAAATTGACGAGATCGACAGAGACTTGATTATTCTGTGAATTCCCCGACTGCGGGAAAATGGGAAAAGTAAAACTCGCTAGTGTTACAAGAATAAGAATTATATTTATCATCATAACTTTTTTATGTGAAAATAACAGTTTTGATCTTATAAATCAAAATTATCCTTTAATAATTTTATTTTATTTTTAAGATTATCTGTACGAAAATATTCCTATTAAGCAAAGATATTTTTAATGAAATATTGTTTTACCTTGCTTTAGTAAGAAAACACATAGAGAAATTAAATGAAATAAAAAAGTTTCCGGGAAAAAATTCTCTTTGTCTTCCCGTTATATCACAAAAGAAAATAATTGTATTTAATCGTGTTTACATTCAAAATATTATGCTATTTTTGAACTGTGTTTTTATCATTCTTCTGAAATTAACCGGAAATCTATGTAAAAAATTTTCATTTAAACAGAAAATTTTTTTTATTCTATGTTGCAAAATGAGTCAAATAAAAATAAATTTGGGACTTAAAAGACCGGATACACGAAACAAATTATTATTTTTTAAAAATGGCTTGAAAATTGTCTCATAATGAAATAGAAGAATTCTTCAAAATAATAATTTTTAATGTATATTTTCTTCGAAAAATTTGTATATTCTTTACGTAAATAGCAAAACAAACGAACATTTAGTGGTAGGGTATATTTTTCTCTGGTATAGTGTCCATTTACTTATAAATTGTTTATTTTGTAATTATTACAAAATATTTTTCATAGACAATTCGGTTATCAACAGAGCAGAATAAGAAATAAACTTAAATAAAGTCAATTATATGAATGAGGATAATAGGAAATATTCTTCAGTAAGACTTACAAGACTTCCATCCGATGTTGAATTCCCGGATACAATCAGGAGTAAGATTTACTATGATGCAACCGGGCTGAAACTTGTTTTCAGCGGCAGGATGAATCGCAGGGAAAGAGATATACTTACGGCTCTATCCAGCAAGAAACAGTATAGAAATGCAATTAAAGATCTCTTCCTTAAATCGAACAATGTAGGCAGTGGATTTGAATACTGGATGCGCCATAAGTTTGTCGGGGAAAATGAGCAGACTATCCAGGCAATGGTTTATCTCGGCGCAGCATTTCTTGTAATTATTGTCGGATTAAGAGGCCTGGGAGATTTAACGGGAATGACATTAATTCCGTCGGCGCTGTTAAATCAAGAAGGAAGAATACACCCGAATGTTATTTTAATTGGCCTATTGTTCGAATTTAGTATGCTGTGTTTATTAGCGCTCGTTACCTATTATTCGTCATCCGAAAGAGAAAACTCGATGTCCGATGCAATTGATGATTTGATCAGAGTGCTTAAAAGTTTGGACAATCCCATACCCAGAGATATTACACAAAGCATTGTAGACAGTGTAAATAAAACCGCCCGTTTGAGTGAAGGATTAATTTTAGAAGAGAAAAAAATACTGAACAATTATAACAACAAGGTTGAAATTCTTGTTTCCGAAGGCCATCGGGCCCTGGAAAGCCTATCCCGAAAATACAACCAGATTGTAGAGAGTGAAAATAGAATTTTATCAAGCTTAGCGGATAATCACGTAAAGCCGCAGGTGTATATGCAAAAAAAATTGGAAATCGAAAATCAAATATTATCTCGATTGGAAAGTATTGAACAATCTAACAAAAGAATATTAACGCAAAAGATAATGGAAGCTCCGGACGGCCGGGGATTTTTTAGTAGATTATTCGGACGATCTTATTAAGATTTGAAGTCATGTAAGTTCATTCTTTATGAAAACTAAAATTTCGTTCTACTTTGTTTTATATCTTATCGTTCTTGTTGAATTATTAGCTGTTATTATTGAAAGGGACACAAGCGAACAACAAACAAAGTCGCGTTTAAGCCAGTATGAAACTGTAACCGATAGTCTCATTAAAATGTATCAGCTTCCGATTTTGATAAGTGTCCAAAAAGAAACAAACTGGACGATTACAAATAAAGATAGCCTGGGGATTTTAATCTCGGTTTCCGAGCTTCAAACTCCAAGAGAAAAAGAAAAAGTAAAGTTTCATCTAAAGCTAAAGGACAGTAATTTACCCTGGTCATCCAATCATGTGGTTTTAGATAGTAGAACGGGAAACGGCTCTTTTTATTTTACTGAAAAAAAACCCGGGGAATATACGTACAATGTTTATTGTACTGTCCACCGGGCTATTCCAAAATATCTTCCAAATATTGTATATAATCAAATCGCTAAGAAATTAGGCGAAAATTTTGAAGTTTCAAGCGATACTGTTCATTTTTTAATCAAAGCTTCATATCCTATGATAATTTATCATAAACCTGGAAGATATTAGTAAATTTTTGAAATAATAATATATCGGTCTGGAAATGTTTAAATCGATTATTTTACAAATCGTCTTCATAACGGGTTTTGCTACTGTGATTCTGGCTCAACCACGCAATATCCAATTCCAAAAATATCAAAGCATAAAGCTTTTGGATAGCTTAAAGGTGGATGAGAATGCAAAGTTTGTATTAAAAGACAGGTTCACAAATTGGTCTCATAAGTTTGATGACATTTCATATATGATGGTTATATATGAAAAATTGTTAATTACTGCAAGCGGCGGATATTCGTTTTCCAATCAGCTTGGCGGTTTTGAATATGATAGAGGCCAATTAATAAATTATACTTCTTCTGTTGGAACCGTACAGCCGGTTGTCCTTCCGGGAGTGAACCCTGGAGATTATAATGTTGAAACAACTGCAAATTTAAATAAATTGGGTAAGTTTTATTTCGTTGCGATTATAAAAGGAAGAACCGAAAAAGGAAATTATGACGAAAGCGCTGCTTACTGGGTTGTAAACTGTACTATCAAAACGCTGACAACTTCGCTTGATGCATTTAATGTTCTCGATAAATATTATTACGGCCAGCCCCTTTGTTTTAATTTTGCCGTACAGGGGTATGACAATTTGAAAGAATATTCCTACAGAGTTTCTGAAGGCGATAAAAAGAAGGAAATTTTTGCCGGTATTGGTTCATACGTTTCGCTCAACTTTCTAACAGAGAATCCCGAAATGGTAGGAAAGACTTTTGTAGTTGAAGGCTACTATACCGGGAAGGTGTTACGGTTTTTCAACCCGCAAAAATCAGCAATCGACTCTTCGGTTTGGGCATTCAAGCTTGTTAAACCGGATAAATTTCAGGTTAAATCTACTTGGATGGCTGACGATGAATTTAAAAAATTGGAAATTGATGATGTTGTGGACGCATTGGACATAAATGAGGAAAATTCAAGGCAATTTAAATTTAATTATTACTCTGCAGCGGATAAAACCGATCTTGTTGTAATGCCTGAAATGAAGAATGTTAAAGTTACCAGCGATCCGCCCAACTTTTTAGCTTTTGGTACCAGGGATTACAAAATTTATAAAGAAGGCCTATGGCAGGTACTTGAAATAATACCAAACCAGCAATTTTTTGAAAATATGAAAGATAACGAAGTAAAAAAGGTTTCGTTGAATATTAGCTTCACAACGCAATTCGGCGAAAAGAAAATATATAAATTCGATGCGTATCTCTTTTAACAGAAAACAAAACTCGAAAAATATCATGAAAAATAAATCATTACTTTTATTTGCATCAATTCTGTTGATTTTTGCCGAACCCTTATATTCACAAATTATTAGGAAACCCATTAAAATACAGAAGGAACAAAAACAATCGTTTAGCCTGAACGTCGGAATGGTCTTTACGACACAATATTTATGGCGTGGAATGAATCTAGCTAACTCTCCGGCATTTGAACCTTACGGTAAGTTTAAGTTTTGGGATTTTGAATTAGATTTGCGTGGTGTTTACGGGATGAATACTTCGATTCCGAATAAGTTAAATGCCGATGCAAATGCAGTTAATTTTTCCGAGGTTCAATTAGGGCTTAATTTTACTTTACCGACTGAAGTAGGAGATTTTTCGCTTGGATTAAGAGATTATATTTTCCCTTATCTGAAAATAGAGTACGTTAATGATCAAGGTCAGGTGGCTTATAAAGCTGCAACTTATTTTAATTTTCAGAGTAAGGGAACAGGTTCTCATACTTTAGAAGCAAATGTAAGATACGACGGTCCTCAAAAAGTGCCTGTATGGCTGTTTTTTGCCTCCAATGTTTACAATGATCCATATAATTCATGGTATTTGGAAGGCGGATCAAATTTTTATATCAGTAATGAAAATTTTATGATATTTGCAGGTTTTACTCATGGTCCATCTCGTTGGTATCAGATTATGAGACCAAGTATCGGTGAACTTCGTAGTGTTTGGGGAGCAATCAACTTAGGATTGGGCTGGAAGAAAGTGATTCCGTTAAGCGGATCAGTATCTTTACCAGTTAACGTAAATTATGTTTATAATGCTTTTATTGATAATTACTATTTGGTATTTAATATCGGTATTGATATCGGCGAATAAATTAGAACAAAGTCTTTTTTGATTTATATCTCATAATTAAGTATAGAGCCCAGCCATTTTTCAATTTCAGCAATGCTCTTGCCTTTTCTCCGATGGTAATCGATAACCTGGTCTTTCCCGATTTTCCCTACATTAAAATATCTTGAACCTGGATGGGCAAAATATAATCCGCTTACCGATGCAGCCGGGTACATTGCAAAATTTTCGGTTAATCTGATCCCCGTATTTAATTCAACATCCAATAAATCAAACATAATTTCTTTTTCTGTATGATCCGGCTGGGCAGGATATCCGGGAGCCGGCCTGATTCCAATATATTTTTCTTTAATTAAATCATCGTTTGATAGTTTTTCTGCATTGGAATATCCCCAATATTCTTTTCTTATCAGTACATGAAGATTTTCGGCGAAAGCCTCGGCAAGCCTGTCCGCTAACGCTTTAACCAGTATACTATTGTAATCGTCGTGCTCTTTTTCAAAATGAGCAATCAATTTTTCTATCCCGATTCCTGCAGTCACGGCAAATGCACCAATGTAATCTGTGATCCCGCTTTCTTTCGGCGCAATAAAATCCGCCAAAGATAAATTCGGTAATCCGTCTGTTTTGGGAGTTTGTGTCCTTAAAGTATGGAAAATACATCTCACTCCTGATATATCTTCGCCGGAATAAACTTCAATATCGTCGAAGTTGACAGAGTTGGCAGGATATAAACCGAAAACACCATTAGCTGTCAGAAGGTTTTCATTTGTTATTTTATCTAAAAGGTTATTAGCGTCATCAAAAAGCTTTTTAGCTTCTTGTCCAATTTTTTCATTTTCAAATATTGCCGGGTATTTTCCTTTTAATTCCCAGGTAAGAAAGAACGGAGTCCAATCAATATATTTTCTTAATTCAGTCATCGGATAATTCTTTAAAACCGTAATTCCTTGTTTAACCGGTTTAACAATTCTAATCTTTTCCCAGTCTGTTTTTAACCGGTTTTGCCTGGCCTCATTTAAAGTTAAATAGCGGCTTGATTTTTTATTTTTAGAATGCTGTTCCCTAATTTTTGCATATTCAATTTTAATATCAGATTCAAACATGTTCTTATTTTTACTGCTGATTAAATTACTAACAACCGGAACACTTTTAGAAGCATCTAAGACATGAACCGTTGTTCCGGTGTAATTCGGAGAAATTTTTACAGCCGTATGTAACTTAGACGTAGTTGCTCCGCCTATCAAAAGAGGTATTTTTATCCCAAGCCGTTCCATTTCTTTAGCCACATGAACCATTTCGTCAAGTGAAGGAGTAATTAACCCGCTTAATCCGATTATGTCTACATTTTCTTTTACAGCAGCATTTATGATTGCATCGGCTGAAACCATAACACCCAAATCGATAATTTTATAGTTATTACATCCGAGTACAACACCTACTATATTTTTACCGATGTCATGTACATCGCCTTTAACCGTAGCCATCAAAACAACGCCGTTATCTTTCTTTTCCGATAGAAGCTCTTTTTCTTTTTCAATAAACGGGACTAAATAGGCAACAGCCCTTTTCATAACTCTTGCACTTTTAACAACCTGCGGTAAAAACATTTTACCCGAACCGAACATCTCACCAACTACATTCATCCCATCCATCAAAGGCCCTTCAATTATTTCAATAGGTCTTTCATATTGTTTTCTTGCCTCCTCGGTGTCTTCTTCGATATAATCTGTTATGCCTTTGATTAAAGCATGCTTCAGTCTTTCCTGAACAGGCAATTGCCGCCATTCATCTTTCTTTTGACCGGTTTTATCTTTTTGTTTTACCTGCTCGGCATATTCTATTAATCTTTCGGTTGCATCCTTATTTCGATTTAAAATTACGTCTTCAACCAGGGTTAAAAGATCTTTAGGAATTTCTTCATAGACTTCAAGCTGACCAGCATTTACGATTCCCATGTCCATCCCTGCTTTTATTGCATGGTACAGAAATGCCGAATGCATTGCTTCACGGACGGTATCATTTCCTCTGAAAGAAAAGGATAGGTTGCTTACCCCTCCACTTACCTTTGCCAGAGAAAGATTTTGCTTAATCCAGCGAGTTGTTTCTATGTAGTCCAAGGCATAATTATTATGTTCCTCCATCCCGGTCGCAACAGTCAAAATGTTCGGATCGAAAATAATGTCCTGCGGCGGGAATCCGACTTTTTTAGTTAAAATATTGTAAGCTCTTTTGCAAATATTTATTCTCCTTTCATAAGTACTTGCCTGTCCTGCTTCATCAAAAGCCATCACAATTACTGCTGCTCCATACTGCAATATTTTTTTTGCTCTGCGGATAAAAACTTCTTCACCCTCTTTAAGGCTAATGGAATTGACAATGCTTTTCCCCTGGAGGCATTTTAATCCTTCTTCGATTACAGACCATTTTGATGAATCAATCATAATAGGCAATTTTGCAATATCCGGCTCGACAGCTAAAAGATTGAGAAACTTTCCCATAACTTCTTCCGAGTCGATCATGCCTTCATCCATATTTACATCGAGTATTTGTGCCCCTCCTTCAACCTGATCACGGGCAACCGATAATGCTTCCTCATAATTTCCCGATCTGATTAATCTCGCAAATTTCTTGGAGCCTGTAACATTAGTCCTTTCTCCTATATTAACAAAATTAGTCTCTGGCCTTATAACAAGGGGTTCCAGCCCGCTTAATTTTAAGAATGGTTCAATTGCAGGGATTTTTCTCGGCCTGTATTTTTTAACGGCTTCCGAAATTTTCTTGATATGTTCCGGGGTCGTACCGCAGCATCCGCCAACAATATTAACAAATCCATTTTGTGCAAATTCATCAAGCACAGATGAAGTAATATTAGGTGTTTCTTCGTATTCACCCATTTCATTTGGCAGCCCGGCATTTGGATAAACACTTATATATATAGGCGCCAAACCTGATAATTCTTCCAGGAAGGGCCGCATTTGTTTTGCGCCTAATGCGCAGTTCAAACCGACGCTAAGTAAGTTTTTAGTATGCGATACCGAAATCCAAAACGCTTCGGTTGTTTGGCCGGATAATGTTCGTCCGCTTAAATCAACAATGGTTCCAGAAACCATTACCGGGATATTTATGTCTTTACTTTCAAAAACATCTTCAATTGCAAAAATTGCAGCTTTTGCATTCAGCGTATCATAAACTGTTTCGACTAATAAAATATCTGCTCCGCCGTCAATCAAACCTTTTGCCTGGTCGCTGTAAGCTTTTACCATTTTATCAAATGTAACAGACCTAAAGCCGGGATTACCGACATCCGGTGAAAGAGATAAAGTCTTATTTGTCGGGCCCATCGAACCAGCGACAAACCTCGGTTTGGATGAATCTTTTTTATTAAACTCAGAAGTTACCTCTTTAGCTAATTTGGCGGCATGCAGGTTTATTTCGTACGCTAAATCCTGGAGATTATAATCGGCCTGTGATATTTCCGTTCCGCTGAACGTATTCGTCTCAATAATATCCGCCCCGGCGTTGAGGTAGTCCCTGTGAATTTCTTGGATTACATCAGGCCTGGTTATGGATAATAAATCATTATTTCCTTTTAGGTCTTTTGAATGATTCTTAAATCTATCTCCTCTAAAATCCTGTTCGGATAATTTATAACGCTGGATCATAGTGCCCATTGCACCGTCCATTACAATTATTCTTTCCGAAAGGATTTTCTTTAGTATACTTAACGTATTTTTCATAACCTTTTTGATAAATGAATAAATTCTAAAGCGGTTTGAGATCTGATAGTTACGAACATCTTTAAAACTATCACAAATATAATTAAATTAGTTACATTATAAAATTATATTATTACAGCAAAAATAATTTATATGATAGTAGTAACAGGCGGTGCAGGTTTTATAGGCAGTGCAATAACCTGGCAGTTAAACAATTCAGGTGAAGATAAAATTCTAATCGTCGATGAATTAGGCCATGACGAAAAATGGAAAAATTTAGCCGGGCTGAAATTCACAGATTTTATTCATAAGGATAATTTTATCGAGCTTGTCGAACAAAACAAACTTCCTAAGATCGAATCGATAATTCACATGGGTGCAAATTCTTCAACAACGGAAACCGATGCCGACTTTTTAATGCGAAATAATTATGAGTATACTAAAAAACTCGCTTTATTTTCATTAACAAATAACATCAGATTTATTTATGCTTCCTCTGCTGCTACTTACGGCGATGGCTCAAAAGGCTTTGACGACAATGAAGACTCGTGTAATGAACTCAGGCCGTTAAATATGTATGGTTATTCAAAATATCTTTTCGATTTTTATGCACTGAAAAATAATTTATTTGATAGAATAGCCGGCATCAAATATTTTAATGTTTACGGCCCTAACGAATACCACAAAGGCGACATGCGGAGTGTCATTCACAAAGCATTTGAACAAATAAAACAAAACGGAAAAGTCCGTTTATTCAAATCGAGAAATCCAAAGTACAAAGACGGCGAACAGATGCGTGATTTTGTTTATGTTAAAGATGCCGTAAATATGACGTTGTTTTTTCTTGAGAGTCCGGGTGTTAACGGTTTGTTTAACGTAGGTTCCGGTAAAGCCAGAACATGGAACGATCTGGTTACGGCAATTTTTAATTCGATGGAATTGAAAGTTAATATTGAATATATAGAACTGCCCGATCATCTTGCGGAAAAGTACCAGTATTTTACAAAAGCAAATTTGGAAAAGATAAAAAGTGCCGGCTATAACCGGCAAATTAATACTCTTGAGGAAGGGGTAATGGATTACGTTAAAAATTATTTGCTTGGTAAAAAATATCTTGGTTCATAGTTATCAGTTATACGGCAATTCGTCATCTTCGTCGTCAAATAAATCATCTTCATCTTCTTCTTCGTCAAAGTCGAAGTCATCATCGATAATTTCGGTATCCGGTTCCTCGTCGGCAATATCATCACCTTCGTCATCTACCTTATAGTAATCATCGTCATCCTCTTCTTCATCAAAATCCTCATCATCAAGATCCTCATCCGATGAACTAAGATAAAGCTTTTTATTGCTTCTGTTTCCGTTTTCGATTAAAGAAAATGGTTTTTCAAAATATTCTTCAAACACTTCTTCATTTAATTTATTGGGATCATCCAAAGAGCATTCTAAATACGGCATTATGAAAATTTTCTCCTTTAAATCTTGTTAAAATACAAAAATGATTTTTTCAAGTCGATAAAATATAGTAAAGGTTATAAATAAAAAACAAAAAATATTTACTTTTAAAGATTAAGAATTCATAAATTATTTTTAGTGCTAAAACATAATTTAGCGGATTTTAATTGTCAATACATTAGTTAATCAAAAAAAACGGTTAAAAGAAATGAAACTTGCAACGCTCTGCTATGTGATTAATAAAACAGATAATTCTACCCTAATGATTCACCGCGTTAAAAAAGAGAACGATTACCATAAGGGAAAATGGAACGGTTTAGGTGGGAAGTTCGAACAAGGCGAAACACCTGAAGAATGTGCCGTAAGGGAAGTAAAAGAAGAATCCGGTTTGATGATAAAAAACACAAGACTTCATGGTTTGATTACATTTCCGATGTTCGACGGAGTTGATGACTGGTACGTATTTATTTTTACCGCATCTGAATTTGAAGGAAAATTAATTCCTTCGAATGAAGGGAATTTAAAATGGATTAAGAATGAAGAGCTTTTTTCACTAAACTTATGGGAAGGGGATAAAATTTTTTTGGAGTGGGTATTTAAAGACGAATCAAATCCCGGGAAAGATATGTTCTTTAGCGCAAAGTTTAATTACGATAACGGAAATTTTTTAGATTACAAAGTTAGTTTTTATTGAATTTAAAATATGAAGCTATTCGCAGATAAAGCAATTTCTTATTTCTTAAGCCAGGATATTATCCCGAATTTACCTAAAACCATTGAAGTGCTAAACCCTTATAAAAATGAAAATGTAATAGATTTAGTCAAAAAATTCTATAAAAATTTTTATAACGATAACAATAAGCGAGTATATATAATCGGAATTAACCCGGGCAGGTTCGGCGGAGGTATAACAGGAATTCCCTTCACCGATCCTGTTGTGCTAAGAGAAAAATGCGGCATACCAAATAATCTTGGTTCGAAGAAGGAATTATCGAGTGAGTTTATTTATAAAGTAATCGACAGCTTTGGCGGAGCAGAAAAATTTTTTTCAAAATATTTTTTAACTGCTATATATTCTTTAGCATTTTTAAAAGACGGAAAAAACTTTAATTATTATGACGATAAAATATTGTTGAAAAAAATAAAGCCTCATCTTGTTGAATCAATAAAAAAGCAAATAAATTTTGGTTGCAGCGATGAATTTGTAATCTGCCTCGGTAAGAAAAATGCCGAATTCCTTAACGAGATAAATAACGAATTAAAATATTTCAAGGAAATAAAAACTCTAAATCATCCGAGATACATCATGCAGTATCGCAGAAGATTTTTTAAAGAATATATAAAAGAATATCTTTTGACACTAAATCAAAAAATTTAAATTAATAATAATTCAATGAAACCGGACTACGGAATCGATGCACCAAATGTAATCAGAAACCTGCTTTTATCAGGGATTGCTTTAATTATTTTATCGATACTTTTTCCTCTAATTAAAATAGGCGAGCTTAGACTTTTTACTAATTATATTTTTATGTTCTTGGGATTATTCCTGATACTTGAAGCAGTCTTGATGATTTTATATTCGAAGTTCGGAAAATTCCGGCACAGGGACAGAATGCTAAAAATGATTGAATGGATGGGCGATGAAAAAGTGCTCGATGTAGGAACCGGAAAAGGTTTATTGATGCTCGGTGCTGCTAAAAAATTAACGACCGGGAAATCTTTCGGGGTAGATATCTGGGAAAAAAACGATCTATCCGGGAATACATTTGAACAGGTAATGAAAAATGCCGATGTAGAAAATGTAACAGATAAAATCCAAGTAAAAAACGAAGATGTAAGAAAGTTATCTTTTGAAGATAACTATTTTGATGCTGTCCTTAGTAATTTATGTCTTCACAATATTTCTTCAAAAGAGGGAAGGGCAGAAGCCTGCAGAGAAATAGTAAGAGTTCTTAAACCCGGCGGTAAAGCCGTAATTTCAGATTTTAAACATTTACATGAATATTCCGGTAATTTTAGAAATCTTGGTATGAAAACGGAATTGAGCAAAAATTATTTATTCGATACTTTCCCGACTTTGCGCATAGTAAGCTTTGTGAAAAATAATTCCTCATTAGAAAGTTAATTCACATCCTATGTTTTTTAACTTCACACACGAAGATTATCGTTTACGAAATTCTTAAAACAATTTTACCCGTGTTTTTATTTTCCTCCATGTAAAGATGAGCTTCATTAGCATCTTTCCAATCAAATATTTTATCAACCACAGGCTTTAGATTTCTTGATTCAAATTTCTCTTTGGCATAATTGAAAAAATCTTTTGTCAATTTTATTTTATAATCTAAAGTTCTTGATCTTAAAGTTGATCCGATAATTGTAACATGTTTATATAAAAGTGTCCCAAGGTTAAATTGTTCAACTTTTCCGCCACCCAATGAAGCAAGTAGAACCATTCTTCCGCTTTCACTTATACATTCGATATTTTGATTAAAATATGGAGCACCTATAAAATCAATTATTATATCTGCACCTTTTTCGTGTGTATATTCAAGAACAACTTTACTAAAAGATTCATTTTTATAATCGATTGCTTTTTCTGCTCCGAGATCAAAACATTTTTTATGTTTTGCTTTAGAAGAAGTAACTATAATATGTCCTCCTTTTTCTTTAGCAATTTGAATTGCAGCAGTACCTACACCGCTTCCTCCTGCGTGAATTAAAACAAAATTATTTTCCTTTATTTCTGCCAGCCAAACCAAAGATTGATAAGCAGTCAAAAAAACTTCCGGAATTGCAGCAGCTTCTTCATAAGAAAGATTCGATGGAATTTTCATTGCCATATATTTGTGAATTACAGCATATTCGGCATAACCGCCGCCGGGAATAAGTCCGAACACTTTATCGCCGGGTTTCCATTCTTCACTTTCATTTCCTTTTTCAACAACCTCTCCGGCGATTTCCAAACCTAAAAGAGGACTTGCTCCTTTAGGTGGCGGATATTTCCCCTCTCGCTGCAGCAGGTCGGCACGGTTTAACGCAGCCGCATGTACTTTTACGAGTATCTCATTTGAATTGGGAAGAGGAGTATTGTATTCAGAAATCACTAACTCTTTATGATTGTTAACGGCTTTAACGATTATTGCTTTCATTTAAAAACTCAATTAAGTATTGATTAAAATCTTCAGGATTTTCAACCGGTGATAAATGCCCGGCATTTTTAACTATTTTAAAAATAGAGTCATTTATTTTACTGGCCATTTCTTTCATTACATCCGGCGGAGTTAATGTGTCATCTTCACCGCCAATTAATAAAACCGGTATTTGAATTTGACTTAGAAATTTTGACGTATCTGTTCGGCATGCCATTGCTAAAAGACACCCTTTTACTCCAATCGGATTTAATTTTTCCGCACGGCCGATAATTTCATTATAATCTTTTTCAATTTTTGAGATAGACTTTTTCGAAAAACAATTCGGGATGAATTCATCCACATAAGCTTTTACTCCCTCATTATTAATTTTCTTGATCCCCCCAGCGCGATTTATTTTTGCAGCATCGGTATCTGCCGAAGATTTTGTGTCGCATAAAATTAATGCTTTATACAAATCTTGATTTCTTTCCATAGCCCTTAAAGCAATATAGCCTCCCATTGAAAGCCCGCAGATAATTGGCTTATTAAGCTTTAAAAATTTTATAACCTCTTCAAGATCATCGACAAAGGATTCTATCGAATATTGGCCGTCGCCGGCGGGAGATTCTCCCAATCCTCTAATGTCGTACGATATGCAAAAATTATTTGATTTTATCACAGAGATCTGATTTCTCCACATTAAATGATCAAAGGGGAATCCGTGAATAAATATTATCGCTCGAGAATCGTTTTTCCCTTCGGTAAAAATTTTTAAATCCATCTTAATTCCGTTAATTATTTTTTAATTTGATTTAAATTATATAATTAAGAGCAAAGTTCTTAAAAAAATCTAAAAATTTATAATCGATTAGCATTATAAGAGATCATTTGATGTAATAATTGTGACATATATTAAATAATTTATCCCTATGGTGATTATATTTTAAACCTCTCGAAAAACCTAATTGTGTGAGGAATTGTTTGGATCAAAAAAAAATTAAAGTTGCATTTGCAGTATCGGAAGCAGTTCCCTATGCAAAGACCGGCGGGTTAGCTGATGTTGCAGGCACATTGCCGATATCGCTCGAAGAATTGGGATGTGAAGTAAAACTTTTTATGCCTAAATATTCAATTATTGACGAAACTGAGTTCGGTTTGAGTTATTGCTGGGAATTGGGTGAAATTCCGGTTCGTCTCGGAGCTAACGTTCATTCCGTACATGTGCATAAGAGTACCTTTCCTGATTCGAATGTAGAGGTATATTTTATTGACTGCCCGCATTATTTTTTTAGAGAAAGCATTTATACCGAAGATTCCGACGAAGACGAAAGATTTATTTTATTTTCAAAAGCCGTAATAGAAACTCTTCAAAGGCTTCAATGGATTCCCGATATTCTTCATTGCAACGATTGGCAGACGGGATTGTTACCGCTTCTTATAAAAGATAACTATAGCTGGGATAAATTATTCGATCAAACGAAAACAATTTTTACGATTCATAATATCGGATACCAGGGTGTTTTTCCGAAAAAGGCATTGTTGAATGCAGAAATTAAATCCGAATATTTTTATCCCGAAGGTCCTGTGGAGTATTATGATAGTGTGTCATTCATGAAAGCGGGAATTGTTTTTGCAGATGTTGTTACTACTGTCAGCCCTACATATGCAAAGGAAATATTAACTCCAGAATATGGAAACGGATTGGAAAATGTTCTTGCTCAAAGGAAAAATAATTTATTTGGAATTTTAAATGGTGTCGATTATTCCGTTTGGAATCCCGATACTGATAGATTAATTCCTTTCAGGTATAATGCCGGTTATCTGACAGGTAAAATAAAAAACAAGAAATTTTTACTTGAGCATTTTAAAATACCCTATAAAGAAAATATCCCTCTTATTGGAATAATCTCGCGCCTTGTTAAACAAAAAGGATTCGACCTCGTATCCCAGGTAATTGATGATTTGATGAAATTAAATGCTCAATGGATTGTCCTCGGAAGCGGGGAAAGCAACTTTGAAAATCTATTCCGTGAGATTGAAAAGAAAAATCCTAAAAAAGTATCTGTCTATATTGGTTATAATAATGAATTGGCACATTTAATTGAGGCTGCCTCTGATATTTTTTTAATGCCGTCACATTACGAACCGTGCGGATTGAATCAAATTTACAGCTTAAAATACGGTGCTGTGCCGGTGGTAAGAAAAACCGGCGGATTGGCGGATACAGTTCATGACTGGTATGAGCTGGTTGAAAATAATGATGAATCGGGAACCGGTTTTACAGTTAATTATTATTCAGGTGCTGCTTTAAAAGAGACTCTTCAAAAAGCAATTGAAACTTACAAGGACAAAACGGTTTGGAAAAAAATTCTAAAGAACGGGATGAGCAAAAATTATTCTTGGAAAACTTCTGCGGAAAAATATATTGAGTTATATGATGAATGCAAAAGAGCTTGAAAATATTTTTAGGAATTCAGATTCCTCGGACGAATTATTCGATGCTTTTCATTTTGCAATGACTGGAAGAATTAAAGATGAGGAATTATACAAAAAATTATTATGGAATAGAGCGCTGTCGGTTGATGAAGTTTCGATGTATGCACAAAAAGTATGCAGTGAATTCCCGGAATTCAGCTATAATATTTTCTTTTGGACTGCACAAATTTTTGAATCGATTTCAAGTTACGGTGAATATTATGATCATGCTTTAAAATACTTAATGAAATCGTCCGAATCGGATAAAATCAAGCACGAACCATATTTAAAAGCCTGCTTGATGTACAATCCCGAAATTGACGTGCCCGAGTTTAATAATCTTATTGAATTTGTTAAAAAAGGTATCGAATGTACCGAATTTAAAAGTAAATTATGCTTCGCTTTATCCGATCTTTTTCATATGAAAGGTCAGATAAAATTAATGCAGACTTATAAAAGTATGGGCGAACAATTCGTAAAGGAAGGAAAATAATCAGTACCCGATTGAAAAATAAAACAGTGTATCACCCCAGCTAATGGGGTTGCCCGGAAGATTTTTGATAAAAAGAAAACTTTTGCCAACTGAAAATTCAGCAGGGCCTATCGGCGTATCGAATGCTATCGAAGCGCCGATACCGTGTTTCAGATCCTTAAATCTTATCTGGTCCTGGTAATCCCAGGCATTACCTAAATCATATCTAAACTTTAAGTAGGTATCAAAAAAAATGGTGAAAGGAAGCTTGTACCTGTACTCGAGTGAAGCGACAAAAATTTGTCTTCCCCTATACTCGTTATCATGCATTCCGAAAAACATATTTTGACCTCCAAGTGAATATTCTTCACTTAAAGGTAATGTCTTGTCGGCAAAACCCATCGTAACCCTTGGTGAAAGTGTATGCACGCCGGCAATTGTCAAATAGTTTTTATATTCAAACCCTATATTGGAAAAACCGACATCGCCGCCCAAAAAACTTTGTGCGGTTTCATAAAAACCTTTAAAGTAAAATCCTTTATCGGGGAAAGGGTATTTGTTCTGTGTGTCGATTGTTGAACTAACTTTTAGGCTAACGATTTTTATTTTATATGGCGACTCGGGTTCGTTTATTTTATTTTTGATTTGATCAAATTGATACTTCCCCTCGAAGATTAGATTTCCGAATCTTTCAACCTGAGTTCCGACACCGACCGATGCGCCGTAATAAATTTCCCTGTATTGCCCGGCTTCCTTCCTTTCAAAATGAGAAGAAGATCTCGATGTTGTATCTACATATTTAATTACATCGTCGAATTTAAAATAAGCATTTATCTTGTATGTTAGGTATGTGTTGAATATCCTGTTTGATTTATGTTCGAGAACGAATGCGCGGTTGCTTGTTCCACCGGCAAAAAGAAAACTTAATTCGCTTCCGGTTCCGAATAGATTTTCATCTCCGACTTCCAGGCTGAGTTGAGCTTTGTATTCATTATCGACTTTAAAACCAACTCGTAAAATTCCGGATACTTTTTCAGATACATCAAGAGTCACTACATTTAAATCATTGACCCTGTTTATTTTTAAAACTATATCGTTAAAAAGTCCGGTTGCTCTCAAATTTGTTAAACCCTGCTTGACTTTATCGTATTCGAAATAATCTCCGTTTTGAAGAGGAAATTCACGGGTAATTACCGACCTGTTTGTATAATGATTCCCGACTATTGATATTCTTGAAATTTTACCTTCATCAATATTGATTAATAGTTTTCCTGTTTCCCTATCGAAATTTACATTAGTAACCTCGGCAAGTGAAAAACCTTTTTTCCTATACAGATTAATTATTTTTATCAGTGTTTCTTCTAACTTCTTAGGATTATACGGCATACCCGTTAACGGCAGTAGTAATGAGTTTACTTCTTTTTTGTTGATAAGGGTTATCCCGTCTATATTAATCTTTTTTAAAACAGGATACATTTCCCCTTCAAAATTTATTGTGGAGCTGCTGGTTTGCTGTTTAATTATTATCTTCAGATTTTCGAATTGGCCTTCTTCCATTAAATGATATAAGTCCAATTTCATTTCTACATTTGAAACCGAATCCTGATGGAAATATTTTACCAGGTAAGTCTTAGCAAAATCAGGAATTGAATCCGGTAGAGAAATATTTTTTATATAATATAAAGTATCGGTCAATTTCCGGCAAAGTATTGAATCGATTTTTAATTTTATTGATTTAACTTCCCGGAGTGTACTATTATACCCTATGGAAATCATTGAATCGGCATTGTCAAAATCCGTTGCGGAAAGCAGACCTAAATCAGGTTTTATCTCGAAGTCGGCATACTTCAGTTGATTTTCATTTAAAAGCTTCATAGGTATGCTTACAACTTGATCGGCGACAATCCACGGAAGCGACAATACATCCGCGCTGTGCAAGTCGCTTGTTGTATTAACGGCTATCAAATAATCCGGTTTAAAGTGTCTTGCAATTTTAACTGGAATATTAGCTGACAATCCTCCGTCAACCAGCAATGTTGTGTCTACCCGGACAGGAGGAACAAGAAAGGAAACACTTGAACTTGCCCTCATTGCAAGGCTTAGTGATCCGTGGTTCAGTACAACAGGCTGGCCCGTAACAAGATTAGTACAAACTGCTCTAAATCTAATTCCTAAACTGTCGAAGCTTTTTGATACATGGATGGGAGCCTGGAGTGAAAGTAGGTTTAGAAAATTCATCAGCTTCTGTCCGCTGTTTATCGAAGTAGGCAGCAGGGGAGTGAGGCCTTTTAACCTGAGTGAAAAAATCGCTTTGTCTTCGGCAATCTTTTGATCAACAAACAAATCGCGCCTGCTGGTTTCCCTATTGGATGCCATTAAATTTTGCCAATCGGTGTTTATGGCGATTGAGTCTAATTCTCCAGCCGTATAGCCGGAAGCATAAAGACCTCCGATTACACTTCCCATGCTTGTCCCGACGATCATATGTAACGGGATGCCTGCTTCTTTTAATGCCTTTAAAACCCCAATTTGAGCGAGTCCTCTTGCGCCGCCACCGCTTAATGCTAAAGAAACTTCCGGCTGTGCTTCGGGTTGAACAGCAGTTAAATTGAAAGGAAGCCTGATTGTTTTAGTTTCAATTTTGAGAGTATCTATTTTTTGGGGAAAAGATATATTTGGAATTGCGAAAAGCAGGCAAAGGATTATTTTATTATAATAATGCATTTGAACTATTCGAATACTCCCGGAAAAATACTATAAATCAGTGGGTATTACAAAACTTTATCTTTTCCTGTTTTTCTGCTGAGTTTTTGTATTCTGCTCGGCAGCTTCCATCAGGCGGGTCATAAAACCTTTTTTCCGGTTTTGTTTTTTAACCGGCTGCAGTTCCATTCCATCCGAACTTTTATTTATATAAAATTGCTGGGCTATCGAATAAACGTTGAACATAAAGTAGTACAAATTCAGCCCCGAAGGAAAACTCATAAACATTAGAGTAAGAAAGACAGGCATGATGTAGATAAGGCTCTGTTGCTTAGGATCTTTCACGGTCATTTTTTGCTGAACAAATGTAGTAACTCCCATCAATACTGCAAGGCCGCTTATTTGCTGAATCCCGAAAATCGGTAGCTTAAAGCCAAGATCGAAAATTACATCGGGCTGTGATAAGTCTTTTATCCACCATAAGAATGGTTGCTGCCTTAGCTCGATGGCGATTCTCAACAAACCCCAGAGCGCTATAAAGATCGGCATCTGAAGAACCAGAGGCAGGCATCCGCCAGCAGGGTTTACCCCGTATGTGGAATACAGCTTCATCGTTTCTTTATTTAGCTTCTGTGCATCTTCTTTATACTTCTCCTTCAACTCCGCAATTTTCGGCTGGAGAAGCTGCATCTTCTTCATCGACTGGTAGCTTGATTTCGTTAACGGATAGAGAACGAATTTGATTATTAGTGCGAATACAATTATTACAAGTCCATAGTTGGGAATGATTGAGTGCAAAAATGTAAAAAGCGGTAAAAGAACATATTCGGCAATAGGACGTATTAAAAACTTTAAACCGAAAAAGCTTCCGAAGTCCACTATGGCTTCGAAATGATGGCCGTAAGTTTTGAGAAGGTCGTAATCAATAGGACCTGCATAAATTAAAAAAGAATTTTTTTCAAACTTAGTGCCTTGGTATGAAACGCTTAACCGAATGTTGTAGTATTCCCTAACTGCATGATTGGGAAATTCTTTTCTTGTCCCCTCTAAATAAGCGCCCTGAATGTTGTTGGGGTTTTCCGCAGCAATAATCGCCGCAAAATATTTATCGCGGACAGTGATCCAATCAACTCTTCCATTTAAATCTTTTTGAACTTTTTCGCCGGCTTTCGAAGCATCAATAGTTACCTGCTCGCCGCCGTAAAAAGCACCCGCATCGGCATAGCCGGCTTCATCGACAGAATTTTCTTCAACAAAACGAATCCCGTTACTCCAAACCAGGTCATATGCATTATTGCTGATTATATTATTCATATTAACAAGCTCGATATCGCTTCGGATTGCATAATTATTTCCGTAAAAAACATATTTTTTTATAATTTTCTGGTTATTGCCGCAATCATAAGTAAACGATATTTGAACCGAATCCGATCCTGTTAATTTATATTTATATTTTTGAGGAGTTACGGAAAATTTTAACGCACCTGTATTTATTGCCTTTCCGTCGGATGTAATGAAGGATAGATTGTAAGAACCACCTTGTTCGTAATTTATTAATTGAACATGAGATTTGGTGAAATCGCTGTCCTTACCTGCATTGGGAGTAAACCAATTATCATATTTCTTTAAATAAAATCTTACGATGCTTCCGCCTTTGTTAGAAAGTAAAATTAAAGCATCGTCGTTTTCAATTGTAACATAAGTTTCTTTGCCTTCGAACGGCTTAAAGAATTTTCCGAGTGATACGGTATCGGCTGCTGTTTTTTTCGAAGCTTCAATTTTATTTTCTTTTTGAGCCGGTGCTTTTTGAGTTGTATCTTCTTCCTTGCTTTCTCGTCCGGGTTCATTTTTAACGAGAGTGGTATCGGCAGATTTACCATTTTTCTGCGGGGGAGGTGTTTTAGGAGTATTAAGAAATAACCATAAAACAAGTATGGCTCCGATTATAATAAATGCAATTGTTGTATTTTTATCCATTCTAAGTTTTTCTATTTTAGCGGATCGTATCCGCCTTTGTTAAAAGGATTACACCGCAGCACCCGCCATACAGTTAAAGCACTGCCCTTTAAAACTCCATACTTTGTAAACGCCTGGATCCCGTATTCCGAACAAGTAGGATAAAATCTACAAGAAGGTGGAAATAAAGGAGATACTGTTTTTTGATAAAACTTAATTAAAGCTACGAATACTCTCCACATTTAAATTCTGCTTTTTATATTTGAAATAATCTCAACTACTTCATTAATAACATCGTTTAGCTTAATCTTTTTATTTTCTTTTTGATTCAGCGAACTTGGAGAGAAAACTAATTTCAGCAAAAGGTTTTTTTTAGAGTAAAATTCACTAAGAATATTTTTATTCAGCCTGAATGATTCTCTTAATAATCTTTTCATCCGGTTCCGCCAAACGGCATTACCGGCTTTTTTCGAAACAGCAAATGCAGCTTTAATTCCTGGGGTTTCACTGTTTTCTTCGATCAGATACATCATTTTAATCTTTTTATTTTTAGAGAATACTACTTTGCCGGATGAATAAATTTTTTCGAAATCTTTTTTCTTTTTAATTCTTTCCTTTTGGGAAAGACCGAACTGTTTCAAGTTTTATTTCTTCTCATCGCTGACTGTTAATTTCTTTCTACCTTTTGCTCTCCTTCTTGCAAGTACCTTTCTTCCGCTTTTAGATTTCATTCTTTCCCTAAAACCGTGCTTATTCTTGCGTTTCCTATTACTCGGCTGATATGTTCTTTTCATTTAAAAGCTCCTTTTTTCTTAATAAAAGACCTAAAAATTAATCATAAATGAAGTTATTTACAAGCTAATATTTATAGTATCCAATCCGGCTTTTTAAATTAGATTTGCTTCTGCAAATAATCATTCCCGGTTTAATTTATTGATTCTCAAAATCATCCAATCATTCCGAAACAAAAAAAAATTAGAAGTTTATTTATTATTTTGAATTTTCTAATATCATGTGCTAAACATTTCTTTACATTAAATTCGGCTTCACGAACTATTCCTTGAAAGAGCATCAGTCAAAGAAAAATAAGTTATCGTTTATAATTTAATTAATTGTCATTTAGTTGAACATTACAATTTTTATAATAAAAGATGCTGTTACTGTTTACTTTTTAAAAAAAACTTTAAAAAATAAACCGGGTATATTATATTATTTTGATAAAGCTAATTTAATAGATCTTAATCTTTAATTTTTAAAATTATATTTTATGCTTGTTTCGTTAATTATCTAAAATAATTTACATAGTAAAATAAATTTAAAATTCATAATTAAAATTTTTCTATAAAAAAATTTTACCGGTTATCAAAAAAAATATTCGATTTTGAACAAATTTACTTTTAGCGAAAAAAATATTTCTTTTTTTAAAGAATTAATTTGCACTGCAAAAAAATACTTCATATTTTTTATTCACGTTGAAGGCGCAAATTTTCTGTTAATATGTTGTGGATAATTTTTCTTCGTGAAAACGTTTCACATTGAATTTACTGCCAGAATTTTCTCATGTGTTGATTTTCGGATGTTTATAATTTGCCAATAGTCCGTTAAATAGTGCTATTATAAACAATTAAATGATGTTATTTAATGTGAATAAAATGTTGATAAAATATTTGGTCTGTAATTTACTTTTGAAGTTATACTTAAAAAAAATACGATTTTGAAAATTTTTAAATGTTGATAAAATAAAAATGCCTTATACGGGAATTGCGGATAAAACATCTCTTTTAGAAGCCTCGAACATCTGGAAAGAATGTTTGAAGGTTATAAAAGAAAATGTAACTCAATTAACTTATAATACGTGGTTTATTCCAATTAGGCCATTAATTGTTGATGAATCAACATTGAAAATTCAGCTTCCGAGTCAATTCTTTTGGGAGTGGATTGATGAGCATTATAATACTCTTATCTCCAAAACTATACATGAAGTATTGGGCAATGAAGGAAAATTAGCTTACATTATTTCTGAAGAAACAGAAGAAATAAACCAGGGTGAAGAAGAGATTCAAAAAACTGTTGATGGGTTTAAATCCAAAGAAACGGTTAAAATAAAACATGAGTTTGAATCTCGTTTAAACCAAAGATACACCTTCGATAACTTTATTAAGGGCGAAGGTAACCAATTGGCAAGAGCTGCAGCAGGTGCAATCAGCGATAATCCCGGCGGTACTTCTTTCAACCCGTTCTTTATTTACGGCGGGGTCGGGTTGGGAAAGACTCATCTCGCACAGGCAATCGGTAATAAAATTGCAGATATGTATCCTGAGAAAAGAGTTATTTATTTATCTTCCGATTTATTTACAGTTCAGTTTGTAGAATCCATTCAGTCGAATAAAGTAAATGATTTTTCAAATTTTTACAGAAGTATGGATGTCCTGATTATCGATGATATTCAATTTTTGATGGGCAAGGAGAAAACTCAGGATTTATTCTTTCATATTTTTAATACTCTTCATCAATCGGGAAGGCAAATTATTCTCTCGAGCGATAAGCCGCCAAAGGACCTCCATGGACTTGATGAAAGATTAATATCAAGATTCCAATGGGGATTAACGGCAGATATCCAGCCGCCCGAACTTGAAACCAGGATTGCTATCCTGAATAGAAAAGCCGAAGATTACGGGATGAGCATCTCTAACGATATTATAGTTTACATTGCTAATGCAATTACTTCCAATATCCGTGAGCTTGAAGGATGCCTCATAAAGCTGCTTGCCAATTCTTCTTTGAACAACATTGAGATCGATCTTGAACTTGCGAAAAAAACTGTCCGGGAAATTGCCACTGATAGAAAACTCCACATTACGATTGAGACTATTACGAAAACTGTCTGTGATTATATGAATATTGCCGAAAATAAAATCAGGGACAAAACAAGAAGGAAAGAAATTGTTCTCGCGAGGCAGATTGCGATGTATCTTTCTAAAGAATTGACAAAATCATCGCTTAAAACCATCGGGCTTCATTTCGGAGGCAGAGATCATTCAACCGTAATTCATGCATGCAATTCAATCGAGGAAGCAAAATTAGTTGATCCTTCTTTAAAAGAATTGGTGAACAGCTTAAGATCTCAAATTGAACTTAGCTCGTCATAAATTACTAATAAAAGAAAATCTATTCTGAATTCGGAATTTAATTCATTTCAAAATAAAAGAATAGATTTGCAAAACTTTTTATTCTTGTTCGGGGGATTTCTGTATTTTAAACCATGCAGAATATTATTTTTATCGCAAACAATGTTGCTCCTGTTTTTCTAATCGTTGCCGTCGGAATCTTACTTAGGCAAATTAAACTCATCAACGACAATTTTATCAGTTTAGCATCTAAAATTGTTTTTACGATTTCTCTACCTGCATTAGTATTTAGCGAATTATCCAGGTTTGATTTAAGCAAAGTATTTAATGTCAACGAGATAATTTTTATTTATGCTGCTACACTTGTATCGTTTCTGCTTGTATGGTTTTTGACTATTCCCGTCTTAAAAGACGGCCGTGACAGGAGTGCATTTATTCAGGGAGCTTTCCGGGGCAATTTTGCAATTGTCGGACTTGCTTTAATAGATAGTATGTTCGGTAAAGGCGGACTTGGAAAAGGATCGATTGTATTGGCATTTGTTATTCCACTTTATAATGTACTTGCCGTTATTGCGCTTACCGTTCCGATGAAAAAAGAAAAAGGATTGAATATTCCCAAAACATTGCTTGAAATTTTGAAAAATCCTCTAATAATTGCCGTAGTTATTTCACTGCCTTTTTCAATTTTTAAGATTCATTTAATTAGTATAGTTTCTGATAGTATAAATTATTTGGCTGCGCTTGCGCTTCCTCTTGCTCTTATTTGTATCGGCGGTTCTTTAAATTTAAAGGAAATTAAACAAGCATCGGTAAAAGCTTTTTCGGCATCAGCTTATAAAATTATCTTCATTCCGACGGTATTTACTTATGCAGCATTTTTGTTTGGCTTTAAAGGAGAGCAGCTTGGAATAATGTTCTTTTTATTTTCAAGCCCGACTGCAGTTTCCAGCTTCATTATGGCAGAGGCGATGGGAAGCAACGGAAAACTTGCCGGCAACATAATTTTAATTTCAACTATCGGATCTGTTATTACAATTTCCGCAGGTTTAGTTATATTAAAATCTTTCAATTTGATTTAACAATATTTTGAAAATGGAAAAAGCAATTCAAAATGAGCTAATACGGTTATTTGAGAATTGGAGCGGCAGAAAGTACGAAAAATTCCAGCCTTTACCTTCTTCAGGCTCATATAGAAAATACTTCAGAATATCCTCTGGAGATAGGAAAGCTATTGGAGTTTTTAATTCAGATAAAAAAGAAAATCTATCATTTACAAAATTCACCGAACACTTTTTGCAAAAAGGTTTGCCGGTTCCTGAATTATATTCTATTGATCTTGAAAAAGATAACTATTTAATTCAGGACTTAGGCGATTCGACACTATTCGACATCGTATCTACCGAAAGGGAAAAAGATAAAATCCATGGTCAAACAATGCTTTTATATAAAAGAGCGATAGAAAAGTTACCGGAATTTCAAATTCTTGCACATAAAGGATTGGATTATAAATACTGCTATCCGCGTCAGGTTTTCGACAAGCAGTCAATGATGTGGGATCTTAATTATTTTAAATATTATTTCCTAAAGCTTGCGAAGATTTCTTTTGACGAGCAGAAGTTGGAAGACAACTTCGATGCTCTCACCAAATTTTTGCTGAAAGCTGATAATAATTTTTTTATGTACAGGGATTTCCAGTCACGGAATATAATGATTGTCGATAATGAACCTTACTTTATAGATTATCAGGGAGGAAGAAAAGGACCTCTTCAATACGATTTAGCTTCATTACTCTTTGATGCAAAAGCAAACTTACCTGAACAAAACAGGGTTGAACTTTTAGAATATTATATCGACGTTGTCCACGAATTTATCAATATTGACAGGGAGAAGTTTCTTGACTTTTATTACGGCTTCGTGTTAATTAGAATGCTGCAGGCAATGGGAGCTTACGGATTTAGAGGATTTTATGAAGGGAAAACACATTTCCTAAAAAGTATACCTTATGCAATTAAAAATCTAGATTGGTTTGTAAATAATACGGAACTTCCGGTTAAATTGCCTTTTTTATTTGAAGTTTTGAAAAAAATTGTCTCGTCGGATGAATTAAAAAAGTATAATAATGATAATGAAAATGCAAATAAATTAACTGCTGAAATACACAGCTTTTCTTATAAAAACGGCATTCCAATTGATGCAAGCGGTAATGGCGGAGGGTTTGTATTCGACTGCAGGGCAATTCATAATCCGGGCAGATATGAGGAGTATAAAGATTTAACCGGATTAGATGCACAGGTAAAAAAATTTCTCGAAGAAAGATCCGGAGTAAATACTTTTTTAGAGAATGTTTTCAATTTAGTGGATCTGTCGGTTGAAGAATACACTGTAAGGAATTTTAATCATTTATTGATTAATTTTGGATGTACCGGCGGCAGGCATAGATCAGTTTATTGTGCTGAAAAATTAGC
>CAZKUR010000002.1:48932-100208 GCA_964556005.1 uncultured Ignavibacteriaceae bacterium
CATCATTTCCCTGAAAAGATTAAATCTTTTTTAAAAACAAAAAATAATTTTAATATAAAGATTGAACTTTCCGATGAATCGGATAAACTCCTTGATACTGGAGGGGGATTGAAAAAGGCTTTATGGTTTTTTAATGGAGATGATCCTTTTCTTGTTTATAATGTTGATATTCTTTCAAATATTGATTTAAAGAAATTAGTCGATTTCCATTTAAAGGGTAAATCGCTTGTAACTCTTTCTGTAAAAGAAAGAAAATCAGACCGGTATTTTTTATTTGACGAAAATAAAATCTTATCCGGCTGGAAAAATATTAAATCGAATGAAATAAAAATTGTAAGAAATATTCAAAAAGAATTAATGGAATTAGCTTTTAACGGAATACAAATTCTTGATCCGAAAATTTTTTCTTTGATGCCGGAGAAAGATATTTTTTCACTCATTGATCTGTACCTTTCAGTTGCGGAGAAAAATGATATTTTAGGATTAGAAGACGATTATTCATTTTTTTTAGATGTTGGTAAAAAAGAAAATCTAATTGAAGCTGAAAAATTATATTCAAGGCTTGATCTTTAATATGCAAAAAAAGATAACATCTTCTCACGGAGAATTTCACGTTGAAGAGATGTCTCTTTGAGTTCCCATTTTAAAATAAATATGGAGAATCAAAATGAAAGTAATAGCCGATTTATGTCTGGTACCACTTGGAGTAGGTATCTCCGTTTCAAAATATATAGCCGAGTGTGAAAAAATATTCAAAGAAGCCGGCCTGAATCCGAGGCTTCATGGATATGGAACAAACATTGAAGGCGAATGGGATGAGGTATTCAATGCAATAAAAAAATGTCATGAGGTAATTCATAAATTGGGTGCGCCAAGGGTATCGTCGGAACTCAGATTTGGTACAAGAACCGACCGCGAGCAGACCATCGATGATAAAATAAAAAGTGTTGAAAGTAAAATGAAATAAAATTAATGAGCAGTAAAAAGAATAAAGAAATAGAGTTTAAATTTCTTGTCGCTTCCAATAAATGGCGCAAAAATGCAAAGGGAATAACATACCGGCAGGGTTATCTTTCAACCGACCCCGGTAGAGTCGTAAGAGTAAGATTGGAAGGTGAAATCGGCAAATTGACTATAAAAGGAAAAAGAAAAGGTCCCGAAGCAGACGAGTTTGAATATGGGATTCCCAAACCCGATGCTGAATATTTATTAGAACATTTGTGTCTAAAACCTTTAATTGAAAAAACGAGATACAAAATTGAATTTGATGGAAACATCTGGGAAGTGGACGAATTCCATGGAGTGAATAAAGGATTGATCTTAGCTGAAATTGAAGTCGAATCAAAGGATCAGAAATTTCGAAAACCGGTTTGGATTGGTGAAGATGTTACCAAAGATCCGGGATATAGAAATGCAAATTTGGTTGCTAATCCATATTCAAAATGGAAGAAATGAAGCGAGAGATAAAATAATTTCTTGATTAATAACTACAAAAAAAAGGTCCATTGAATTTCGAAGTCTAATTTTCCATATTCCTTTGAAAATCTAAGGCGGTCATTTAAAAATGTTAAAAACCAAAACATACATTACTCCTGAAGAATATCTTGAGATTGAACGGAAAGCGGAATTTAAAAGTGAATATTTTAACGGTGAAATGTTTGCTTTGGCTGGAACAACCAAAGAGCATAATGTTATTATGGTTTACTTAATAAAAAGTCTTGCAACTCAGTTATCTGATAAATCATGCTAGGTTTATACAAATGATATAAGATTAAAAGTTCATACAAGCGATTATATACTTATCCTGATATTGCAGTTGTCTGCGGAGAACAAAAATTTGAAGATGATGTGTTTGATACTCTACTTAATCCAACTTTGATAATAGAAATACTTTCCGAATCAACCGAAGCGCATGATAGGGGGAAAAAGTTTGAAAACTATCTTCTGCTCGAATCTTTGAAAGAATATGTGCTTGTTTCCCATACACACTATAAAATTGAAAAATATCTAAAACAGGATAATAATACCTGGCTTCTTACCGAAGAAGCTGACCCGGAAAAATCTATAGAGTTATCATCAATTAATTGCTCCCTGCTTTTAAAAGAAGTCTATAGAAATGTTGAATTTAAGGAGTAAACGATTAATTCTTTTTTAACGAAAAAATATTCATCCCTTTTCATTGTAACAATATAACACTCAATCATACTCATCCCAGCTTTTAATATCCAGATTTTCCGGTTTATATCTTTGAATTGCTTTTACAAATCTCTTTGCAAATTGGACATTTGTAAATAGAGGAATGTTTAAGTCGATGGCTTTTCTTCTAATTATATAATCACTGTCAAGTTCCACCTTCTCTGCAGTCTTTGGAATGTTAATAACAAGATCGATTTTTCCATCATTCATGTAAGTTAAAATGCCAGGCTCTTCTTTATCAAATGGTCTGTACAGAACCTCGACATTCATACTGTTTTTATTGTAGAAATCTGCAGTTCCCTGAGTACCGTAAAATTTCAAGCCCATATCTCTTAATACATGAAGGTCCTCAAGAAGTTCGGCTTTATTTTTTAACGTACCGGTGGAAAGCATAACCGCCTTTTTAGGAATTCTATGTCCTGTCGAAATTAAGCTTTTTAGAAATGCTTCATTAAAATCGTCGCCGAGACATGCAACCTCGCCGGTTGATGACATTTCAACTCCCGTAACAGGGTCTGATCCCTTTAATCTTGTAAAAGAAAATTGGGAAGCCTTAACTCCGACATAATCCAGATCAAAAGATGAGCGGTCAATTTTCGGAACTCGTTCTCCCATCATTAATTTAGTCGCAATTTCAATAAAATTTATTTTCAGAGTTTTGGAAACGAATGGAAAACTTCTCGACGCCCGCAAATTGCATTCGATAACTTTTACGTCGTTATCTTTTGCGATAAACTGCATATTGAACGGACCGGTTATTTCAAGAGCTTTTGCAATTTGTTTTGTAATCATTTTAACGCGGCGCATAGTTTCGAGGTAAGTTCTCTGCGGCGGCAGAACCATTGTAGCATCTCCCGAATGTACACCGGCATTTTCCACATGTTCGGAAATTGCATAGCAGAAAAGATCACCATTATCGGCAACTGCATCCACCTCAATTTCTCTGGCTTCGGTTATGAATTTGCTGATTACAACCGGATGCTCTTTATTTAAGTCGGTAGCGATTTTCAAATAAGCTTCAAGCTCATCTTCGGAAAGAACAATGCTCATTGCCGCACCGCTTAAAACATAGCTCGGCCTTATTAAAACCGGGTAGTCAACTTTTTTAGCAAATTGTTTAGCTTCATCAAGATTACTCAGCTCTTTCCATTCCGGCTGATCGACTCCAATTGTATCGAGAATCCGAGAAAATTTATGACGGCTTTCTGCATTATCGATTTGTACGGGTGAGGTGCCTATAATTTTTATCCCCGCATTATGCAGTTTTATTGCAAGGTTATTCGGGGTTTGTCCACCCATCGAAACAATTATTCCTTCGGGATTTTCAATATCGTATATATCCAAGACTCTTTCAAAAGTCAGCTGTTCAAAATAAAGCTTGTCGCAGATATCATAATCCGTACTGACGGTTTCCGGGTTACAGTTTATCATTATAGTTTTTTTATCGAGCTTGTTCAATGTGAGAACAGCATTTACGCAGCACCAATCAAATTCCACAGACGATCCGATTCTGTAAGCGCCGCTGCCCAAAACAACTATCTGATTTTTTTCTCCCGGTTTAATATCATTTTCGATTCCGTGATAAGTTAAGTAAAGATAATTTGTTTGTGCCGGGTACTCTGCCGCAAGGGTATCGATTTGTTTAATAACCGGAGTAATCTTCAATGATTTTCTATAATTTCTAACTTCAAGTTCCGAAGAACTTGTTAAATCGGCAATTTGATAATCTGAAAATCCGTATTCTTTTGCCTCACGCATTAGTTCGGTTGAAATATTATTCAACTCAAGACCCTGTAGTTTCTTTTCGGTTTCAACAATGTTTTTCATTTTATAGAGGAACCATCGATCTATTTTCGATAATTCATGAACTCTATCAACCGAATATCCTTTTTCCAAAGCAGATGCAATTGCAAATATTCTCTTATCAGTAGGTTCGGATATTTCTTTATCTAGATCGTTAAAAGTTAAATCATTTCCTGTAAATCCAATCATTCCCACATCGAGCATTCTTATTGCTTTCTGAAGAACCTCTTCAAAAGATCTGCTGAGAGACATAACTTCCCCGACAGATTTCATCTCGGAACCAAGCTGAGTATTTACCTGTCTGAATTTTTGCAAATCCCATCGCGGAAATTTGAGTGCGATATAATCGAGTGCAGGTTCAAAACATGCTGAAGTTTCCTGTGTAATTATATTTTCAACTTCGTTAAGTGCATAACCTAATGCTAATTTTGTTGCGATAAATGCAAGCGGATATCCCGTGGCTTTAGATGCAAGAGCGGAACTTCTGCTTAATCTTGCGTTTACTTCAATTATCCTGTAATCGTCCGAGTTTGGATCAAGAGCATATTGAATGTTGCATTCCCCAATTACACCAAGATGGCGGATGAGCTTAATTCCGATCGAACGAAGCATAAAGTTTTCATGTGCGGAAAGAGTTTGAATAGGCGCTACGACAATACTATCTCCCGTGTGAATTCCCATCGGGTCGACATTTTCCATCGAGCAGACCGTAATACAATTATTGTATTTATCCCGTACAATTTCATATTCGACTTCTTTCCATCCGTAAAGAGATTCTTCAATTAAAATCTGGTTTGTAAATGAAAATGCGCGCCGTGCTTTTTCAAATAACTCTTCTTTGTTATTGACTATTCCCGATCCCAAACCGCCAAGTGCGTATGCAATTCTAACCATAACCGGGTAGCCGATTTTTTCTGCTGATTTAACAGCCTCATCAACATTTTTTGCAGTTTCACTTATTGCAGCTTTCAATCCTATTTCGGTTACTTTTTGTCTGAACAACAATCTGTCTTCAGTTGATTGAATAGCTTCTACTGATGTTCCTAAAACTTTAATATTATTTTCTTTTAAAATTCCTTTTTCAAAAAGTTCTACTCCGACATTCAATGCTGTTTGTCCACCGAATTGAAGAAGGATACTGTCCGGATGTTCTTTTTTTATAACTCTTTCAACAAACTCGGTTGTTATCGGGAGGAAGTAGACTTTATCCGCGAAATCCTCGGAGGTTTGTATCGTAGCAATATTCGGATTTATCAGAATGGAAGTAATCCCGTCTTCTTTTAATGCTTTTATTGCCTGGCTTCCTGAGTAATCAAACTCGCCTGCCTGCCCGATTTGCAATGCCCCCGACCCCAATATCAAAACTTTTTTTGGTTTTCCTTTTTTTATCATAAAAAAAATTCTCTTTAAGATAGATAAATAATATAATTAAGAGATTGTCATGCTGAACTTGTTTCAGCATCTCAATTTTAATATTTAGGGGATATATCTCTTCATTCCTTATTTACAGATTCAATTAAATTAATTTTCCATTGACGATGCCAATTCTTAAGTTGTTTTTCCCGGTGAATGGCATCATTAATATTATTAAAAGTCTCGAAATAGATTAGTTTTGTTAAATTATATTTTTTAGTAAATCCATCAATCAGTTTATTTTTATGCTCGTAAACTCTTCTAACCAAATCATCAGTAACACCAATATATAGCATCTTTGAATTGTTAGCCATGATACAAACGTAATAATTTTTCATAATGATTTAATTTATCTGGTATAGAGATCCCGAAACAAGTTCGGGATGACAATACTTTTCTACCTTTTAATTTATTTACATTATCCTATTGCCCTAACAAACATGTCAAAAATAAACTCACTGTCATCCGGTCCCGGAGAAGCTTCCGGGTGAAATTGTGCTGCAAAAAAAGGTTTGGAAATATGCAATAAACCTTCATTGGTTCCATCGTTATCGTTTACAAACCATTCACGCCAGTCTTCAGGAAGCGTTTCGGCATCAACTGCGTAACCGTGATTCTGTGATGTTATGTAGCATCTTTTTGTACCTAACTCGTTACATGGCTGGTTGTGGCCGCGATGACCAAATTTCAATTTGTATGTATTTGCTCCGGCAGCGAGTGCAAGTATCTGGCTTCCCAAACAAATGCCCAATATCGGGATATTATTCTCCATCGCTTTCTTTGCATTTTCAATTGTTGCCGTACAAACTTTCGGATCACCTGGCCCGTTTGAAATTAAAATGCCGTCTGCCTTTTCTTTATGAAAGTCAAAATCATACGGCACTCTTAAGACGCTTATGTTTCTTCCAAGGAATGCCCGTATGATATTATTTTTTGTCCCGCAATCCACCAAAATAATTTTTTTCGAATTTCTGATATATTCAACCGGTTCTTTCACACAAACTTCTCCGACTAAATCCAGTTTATTTATATCCTGGAATTCAATTTCTTCTTTTTCATCGATAACAATTTTTCCAAGCATCGTTCCTTTATCTCTGAGATGACGTGTAAGCATTCTTGTATCGATCCCGTAAATGCCGGGAATTTGATTTTCAATCATCCATTTGGATAAAGATTTTTTCGCATTCCAGTGAGAATATTCTTCCGAATAGTTTGAGATAATTAAAGCTCTAACATGTATTGCATCGGATTCGAAATTTTTATAAAGACCATTGCTCTTTTCATCACCGGGAATTCCGTAATTTCCAATCAAAGGATAAGTGCAAACAAGTATCTGCCCTCTATAAGAGGGATCAGTCATTGTCTCCGGATAGCCTACCATGCCGGTATTAAAAACGACTTCGCCGTTTGTATTTTTTTCGTAACCGAAGCTTATGCCTTCGTACACATTCCCGTCCTCAAGGACAAGTTTTGCCGCAGTTCTTTTCATAACTTTATTTTTTTATTGAGGAAAAGATTTTTTGGAATTTTCGTTAACACAAAAAAATAGCCACTCATTGAGTGGCTGTTAAATAACAAACTCTAAAATCAAGAATATTTCTATATTTTTCAAAGAGGTTTTTTCGTCAATCAATCACGTTACCTATTTTAGATTTTAAATATATAACAAAGTCTTTTTAGATTCAATCTACCATTTTTACTTTTTATTTTTACATTTGCTTAATAAAAGGAATAGATATAATTTCTTTTCAAATAATACGAAATTAATTAAAATATTTAATCGTAATTTTTATCACACTTTTCTAATGTTGAAAAATCTCTCATTCTACCTCCCAAGTTTAAATCGAATCAGAACAATTTTTTCATTTAATTCCGGTAATTAGAAATGTCAAATAAAAAATCTCCCAAAAATTTCATTCTCGATACAAACGTTATTCTGCACGATGCAACCTGTATAAATCATTTTGCAGAAAATGATGTTATCATTCCACTAACTGTTATTGAAGAACTGGATCATTTTAAAAGAGGCAGCCAGGTTATTAATCTTAATGCAAGAGAATTTGCAAGAACCCTCGATTCACTTACCGGCAAAGCGCTTTTTAACGGTGGAATTTCGCTTGGAAAAGGAAAAGGTAAAGTAAGAATAGCAATTTCAAAAGGGCTGTCTAATGAAATAAAAGAAATTTTTAAAGAAGATAACCCAGACCACAGGATTCTTTCTATAGCTTACGATTGGAATAAAAAGAATAAAAACGGTACGGCAACGATTCTTGTAAGCAAAGACGTCAATTTAAGGATGAAGGCTAAAGCCCTTGGAATTTTAGCCGAAGATTATACAACAGACCGAGTCGGAAGTGTTGAAGAACTTTACAGCGGTTATGAAACTGTAGAAAATTTTGAGGATGAATTAATAATTAAATTGTTTCAATCGCCATATGAAATTCCTGCCAAACCTGTCTTAAAAAAGTTAAATGATGAAATTTGTCCGAACAAATTTTATATTTTCAAAAATACAAACCGGTCGGTGCTTGCTTATCTTGACAGCGAAATGGAAAATTTTCATAAAGTAGACAAAAAAACAATTTACGGTATTAAACCGAGAAATGCCGAGCAAACATTTGCGGTGGAGGCATTGACAAATTCCGCAATTCCTTTGGTATCTTTAACTGGTAAAGCAGGAACAGGAAAAACTCTTCTTGCTCTTGCAAGTGCTTTACAGGTGAAAAAAATGTACAGGCAGCTTTATATTGCAAGGCCTATAATTCCTTTAAGTAATAGAGATATCGGCTTTCTTCCCGGCGATGTTCAGAGTAAAATCGAACCGTACATGCAGCCGCTCTGGGATAATTTAAGAGTTATACAGGATCAATATTCGGAAACGGATAAACAATCACTAGCGATTAATAATATGGTTAAGGAAGAAAAGCTTGTAATCGAAGCATTATCTTATATTAGAGGCCGAAGCCTTCAGAGAATATTTTTTATCGTTGATGAAGCACAAAATCTTACCCCGCATGAAATAAAAACAATTATTACCCGTGTCGGTGAAGGGACAAAAATTGTGTTTACAGGCGATATTTACCAGATTGATCACCCTTACCTCGATTCCCAGTCGAACGGCCTTTCTTATTTAATTGATAAATTCAAAGGCCAGAAACTATATGCACATATAAATCTTGTGAAAGGTGAACGTTCACTGCTTGCTGAACTTGCAAGTAATTTACTCTAAATCTTGAATAAATAATTTGTTAACTTAATGTAAATAAAATAATTATTTGAGGTAGAGTCATGAAAAGAATTCTTACCGTTATAATGATTTTCATTACGGCATTGTTATTAAACGGCTGTATTGAGGTAGACACCACTGTCAATCTAAATAAAGACGGCAGCGGAACTATCGAAGAAAAAGTTTTAATGAGCGGTGCGATGATAAGCATGCTTAAACAATTTGCGACCAGCTTCGAATCGGACTCGAGCAAAAAAGAGGAATTTAATATTTATGATGCAAAGGAACTTGAAAGTAAAGCATCAACCTACGGGGAAGGAGTAAAGTTTGTATCTGGTGAAAAAATAAAAGACGGAGAAAGGGAAGGCTATAAAGCAATCTACAGTTTTACCGATATAAATAAGCTGAAGCTTGATCAAAATCCCGGCAGCCAGATGCCGATGGGAAAAGGTGCCGGAGAAAATGAGCATAAAGATTTATTTACATTTAATTTCACACCGGGGACTCCCGCTAAGTTGTTAATTCTTGTACCAAAAGATAAAATGAAAAACAAGGATGAAAAAGCGGAAAAGGATACTACCACAAATAATTTTGGAGACATTGCTAAAGTGAAAGAAATGTTTAAGGATTTGAAAATGGAAATGAATGTGAATGTCAACGGGAAAATTATTTCAACCAATGCTTCTTATGTTAACGGTTCGAATATCACTTTATTTAAAATTGATTTTAATGACTTATTGGATAATCCCGAAAAATTAAAAGCACTTCAATCAACTAATCCACAAAATATCGATGAGTTTAGAAAGCTGGTTAAAGGCGTAAAAGGAATTCAGATGGAATGGAATAATAAAGTAAATGTTGAGTTTGAATAATTGTACAATTATTGATTTTTGATTTTTTAAAGACTAATAATTTTGGGGGAAGATGGCTTTTACGAGTATATTTTACCGCTTCTTATCTAAAATTGGAATTTTACGCGTTACTATTTATTTAACTGTGTTTGGTCTGTTTACTTTTTCTTAATCAAATTCTTAAATTATAACTAACTTTGTGATTCGAATATTCAAATAATTGCATGGAAAAAGATAAGAAGGTTTTTACATATCCGGTTTTGTACAGATATATTTTTCGTTACGGGAATATCCCTGCAACAATTCTACTTTCATTTTATCTTGTAACATTGTTAATAAGAGTGGATAAGGAATTAATCAGCCTCTTGCCGATTATAATTACTTTGTTGATGATTTATTTCCTGAATAAAGGATATTTAAATCTATACAAACTTATGCCTTATAAAATTGAAACAGACGATGAGAAAATGACGTGCAGTAATTTTTTATTCAGGAGAAAAGAAATGACAATTTATTTCGAGGATATCGAAAAGTTAAGCGGCGGCGTATTCGACGGTTCACTTAGAGGAATAATGAAAGTATGCGACAGTAAAAGTAAAATGTGTATCGGTTATTATAATAAAATAAGAGAATCACAAACTCTTAATGCAATTATATTAAGCAAAGTTAAAAGAGATATTTATGATGAGGTTCTAAGGAAAACAGGATTTAAAAATAATTCATCCTCTAAAAAATAGCTAAATGCTGAATTGTTAAATTGCTGATAAAAATAAAGTGAAAGTTTTAACAATTAAGCAATTAAGCAATTAAGCAATTGAACAATTAAACAATTAAGCGGTTAAACAGTTTAGTAACGAATAAGTTTGATTAGTGGAAAATGAAAATAGCAGTATTGTTATCCGGCGGCGTCGACAGTTCGGTTGCTATGAAGCTGCTGAAAGATCAGGGACATGAATTGACCGGTTTTTATTTAAAGATATGGCTGCAGGATGAATTTTCCTTTTTAGGCGAATGCCCGTGGGAGGAGGATTTGAAATTTGTACGCGCAGTCTGCGAACAGACAAATATTCCGGTGGAGGTAATTCCACTGCAAACAGAATACTGGGAATCGGTTGTAAGTTATACAATTGCCGAAATAAAAGACGGACGAACTCCCAATCCTGATATTTTCTGCAACAGCTTAATTAAGTTCGGTCAGTTTTATAATAAGATCGATCCTTCTTTTGAAAAAGTAGCAAGCGGGCATTACGCAAAAGTCGAAAAAATCGACGATAAGTTTTTCTTAAAAAAATCTCCCGATCCAATAAAAGACCAGACTTATTTTTTATCGTATCTAACCCAGAAGCAGCTTTCAAGAACTTTATTCCCGTTAGGTGATTACAAAAAATCTCAGGTTCGTTCTTTAGCTCAAAAATATAATCTTCCAAATCAAAAAAGAAAAGACAGCCAAGGAATATGTTTTTTAGGACAAATAAAATTCAATGACTTTATCAAACATCATTTAGGCGAAATTAAAGGAGATATTTTAGACAGTGATTCGGGAAAGAAAATGGGAACCCACAACGGTTATTATTACTATACTATTGGTCAGAGATCCGGTTTGGGATTAGGTGGTGGCCCATGGTATGTCGTAAAAAAAGATGTGAAGAATAATATAGTTTATATATCTCGTAATGATATTTCTAAAAGAGCCCGGGATGAATTCAATGTAACAAAGTTCAACTGGATACTTGATGAAACTCCGGCAAAGAAAAACCTGCAAGTAAAGATTCGTCACGGTGCAAAATTTTATAACTGCAATTTTGAATTCTTTGATGAAGGAGCCGGGAAAGTTAAACTGGAAAAATCAGACCAGGGAATTGCGCCCGGACAGTTTGCAGTATTTTATGATGGAGATGTCTGTCTTGGCGGAGGAGTGATTGGTTTATGAAAATTATTATTGCCGCAAATTGTTGTAATAAAAATTTTAAACTTTTAGGAGATGGCTAATTATTTATCGTTCAAGACAGATGGGATTAATGATGACATTTGTTTCAGAAATACTGTACATTGAACTAATTGGTTTTCAACATAATTCCATTCAAATTTTGTTAGCGCAATATAATCACCTTCCTACCAGTCTTCAAAAAGACGATCATAAAATTTGGACCATTCTGAATTAAGTAAGCCTGATTTAACAAATTCTCGATGGAAGGCACTGCGAATGCCTGAATGTTTTTTTAAAACTAGTGCCTCGTTCCAGCAGAGCGGCACTAACAGCATAAAATGCCGCATAGTAAATTCGATTCATTGCAAAGCTAAGATCATCAGCATCGAATTCACGTCTCGCTGAAGATAGACTATCCTGAGCTTTTGGCCACCAATACCTGGCAACCTGAGCGCGATTTTCATCGGAATTAATTTCTTTGGAAGAGGACATCATAGGGACACTCCATCACTGAGTATCTCTTGGTGAATCTGAAGGATAGAATATAATCCTGATTGCCATGCTGCTTTATCGACTACAAGTGTGCTGAGGTTAGTATCGGACTTAAGATTAATTTCACAAACGATGTCGGTAATCCGACGCCTAATTGTGCGTTTCAAAAAAAACCTTGTAACAACTAGATCAGATTCATGATCCGCTTCACCGCGTGCAACGGAACCGAAGATAGTCATCTTTACAATATCGAACGAACCGACAAGTTTTTTCTTTAATTCTTCCAACGCCTGCTGTTGGTTAAGCGTCAATGTAATTTTATCGATAGTTTTCATTAATTCTAAGCCATGTTTCATGTCACCGGAAATATGAGAAATTATTGCGCAAAATGGGAGACAACGATAGACAAACTAAAACCTTTCATTTAAACCTGAATAAATTATTTTTTCACCAAGCAAACAGTGCATTGCTATGTTTTAAACTAATATCTGGAATTCATTGATAAAGGAGCGGGAAATGTAAAACTGGAAAAACCAGATCAGGGAATTGCCTCCGGACAGTTTGCCGTATTTTACGACTGGAGATTTGCCTCGGCGGGGGAGTGATTGGTCTATAAATAGTACGCCTACTGAGGTTTGAGCAATTCACCTGTCCATCGATCCCGGTTTGTCCAATAAGGACACTTTGGACATGTCGAACCTTCCGGATAATCAATTCCTTCTTCATGCGGGCATCCGATTATTTTTTCGGTCATCACCACACTGCGGACATCTTTACTTTTAATAAATGCAAGAATTTCTTTGTGTACTTTATTATCCATTCGAATGTCGTCATTTTCTGAAAACCACTTTTTCATATCAATAACATGATTATTTTTGCTGATAATGCCTACAGCTACCTTTGTTGCTAAATCGGCATTTGAACCGTAATAAGCAATTGTTGCAGCCGGGAAATTCTTTTTCCTTTGTCTGGATTTTTGTTTCAGAGTTTTTATTGCTACTTGATCCGAAAATGAGTTCATATTCTTTCTATGTAATATTTTATAAATAAATTAATACACATTTTTTTCCTTTATTCCCACTGATAGTAATTTCAATATTTCTTTACCGGATAACATTAAAGCTTAAAGGCAGTACTGCTTTTACTTTTGTCCTTCCAAAATTCGGAAAGTAAACTTGTGCTAAATACTTACCAGGACTGAGTACAACTTTCTGAGTATCACAACGTGGAGTCGGACCTTCCCATGATCCTTGTATAGATTGATCAGGCGGTAATAAACTGGTAGTATAAAAATTTGGTTCCGGACATCCATAATCGGATGATGTTACGACTGAATCGTTTTTATATATCCGGAAAGAAACCATAGGGGAACCCCAAGTATAAATAACAGTATCACCCGTTGTGTTATTTAAGGAAAAAGATAATTTAAATGATTCTCCCTGATGAAAATTGGTTCTTGATTGTCCGGCTATATCTGAAATTGAGAAAACAGGTGACAAAGCGGAGTTTCCATTCGAATTAACGAGATCGCAGCCGTTAACTGCAATAGCAATTACAAATATCAATAATAACTTTTTCATTTTATTGTGTATCCCTTTCTCATCTTGTATGTTGACTGCAAATCAATTTAATTTTTCAAGTCTGCATGTATTAAAATACGTAGTACCTCCTGCTAATTCAGTCTCCCCTCCATTGATTATTACAAACAATGTATCCCCGTCAGTTGCGGAAATTGTTTTTGTTTGAGAATAATGAGACCATGCATTGCTGTTAATTGGTATTTCCTCGATGAGAGTTGAGCTAGAATTTTCCGGACGGTTAAGATAGAGGGATACTTTACCGCCGACACCACTGTACTTTCCGAAAATCGATAATTTATAGCTGTGAGAGCCTAACTGTGGAATCGTCGAAGTAAAAATTATGTTTCCCGGTACCCATGCAGCATTCATAATAATTGAACTTCCGGAACCGCCCTGTGGAATATCTGATGAAAAGCTGAATGCAGAAGTATCCGGGACATTCCAGCCTATTAAGCTGGGTTTTTCATTCGCTTCAAAAGTCGAATTAGCCAGCAGATTATTATTGTAGGATGTGGTTGGACCTGTAACTGTATTGCTGCAATTTAAGCTGATGAAACCGAAAATAAACAGGGATAAGATTATATATTTCATCTTATATCTCCTTCCTGTGAATTATTAATTCCGGTATAAACGTAATGTTGGCTTTATTTATTGAAACGTAATACCTGTAAAACACAGCAGCAATTTATTTACTCACACCAAAGATTCTTATTTAACATAAGGAAAAGTAATTGTAATGACAACAGTATTTTCTGTACTCAGTTCCCAGAAGAGCTTAAATCGCTTAAAAAGATGATAAAGCTCTTGAATTGAATAACATTATCCGTATTAGTCTATTTTCTCAAAGTCACACGAGTTGATAAACGTTTGCCCGGTGCACTCGCATGAACCGCCGTAGATTGTAAGGTATATTGAATCACCAGGTACTGTTTGAATCGTGTCGATACAAGAATATGTAACCCAGTTTGTATCTAAAATATCTATCGACGTGAGATATTTTGAATTATTACTTTCCGGTCGATTGCAATTTACTTCTACTTCACCGCTGCTTGCCCCGCCAACAAATTTCATCTTTCCAACAACAGATAGCCGATACACATGTCTGCCTTCGGGAACTGTAAATGTTGTATAAATGGAATTATCCGGCCACCCCAACATAGGGCCCATTGAGACGTTGAAAACAATGGAGCTGCTGGACCCGTTAGGTGGAATATCATCTGAGAAACGAACCGTATTTGAGTCGGGTACAGTCCAGCCTTCAAGACTTGGGACACCGTTTACATAAAATGTCGGGTTTACTACGAAAACATTATTTTCAGGCTGCGGCTGTACCGGGGTTTGCGAATTTTTTTTGCAGCCGTAGATTCCTGCAAAAATAATCAATGTAAAAATTATTTTGGTTTTCATTTCAACCTCCAAATTGAATTGAACACATATAAACTTAATTCTATTTGTACGCCATAATCTGACCAAAATTCTTGAGTGGCAAATATCCTGATTCAAATAATCATAACATGTTTTAAGTTCTATCCCTATAGAGTAGATTCCTCAAAAGTTCAAAGTTAAAAACATTTTAAGAATATTCATTTTTTTAACGAATATGATACGAGTTCATATCTTATACTGGTATAAAATTTATGTGTTATTTGTGTATTGGTACCTGACTCCCAGGACACATATCCAACACCCGGCGATGTGAAATTGTTTTGTTTATATCCATTAGTGTTGTCATATGTCAATTGATAATGATAACATTTTAAAGTGCCATATGGTACAGAATGGTTTTCATTGGTCGATACAATTTTTACAGTTGCACTTCCCGTGCGGTAAGTATCGCCAGCATTTGCCGGATATTTATATATGAGATGAGGTTTGGTTAACCAAATGTAAAGTCCATCCGGCTCGTTGCGGTAAATATCCCAATTAGTTATGTACCATTGTTTACCTTCGATTGTTGTATCTCTCAATACTTTCATTGTATCAAATTGAGTTGAAGTAACATTACCCAGGGTATCCAGAAACGAAACTTTAATTATCCATATATTTCCAATTGAGAGCGGCATTAATACCTGGCGCTGTTCCGGTTCCGGCATCACCGGATTATTTTCTTTTTTACAACTGCTTATGGATAAAAGGAGGATGAAAACAAATAATAATTTTCCTGTTATGAATTTATTCATACTGCCTTACCATATTTTTGAAATTATATTATATATCTTACTAAATTTATCTGTTTTTATCTACCAAATTTTGTAAATATTTAAATTTCTTTTTCAAAATTGAAATTAACTGCAATGTTGGTGATAAGTATATTTTATTTGCTCAAGCTGTTAGAGAGTGTTTGCATGAAAGCAGTGCGATATTAGTCCCATCGGTTTTAACTTATTGAAATTCTGTTTTATTGTCAATTCGTTGGAGTTGGCAACCTTCAACAACGTGAGGAACGAATTGCAACCTTGAAGGTTTCCGTCCCCGTTATTTTAAAAGCAGCATCTTCTTCGTCTGTGTAAAGCTGCCTGATGTGATTCTGTAAAAGTAAACACCGCTGCTTATGTTTTGTCCGTTGAATTCAACTTCGTAAGATCCGGGCTGCTCTTCTTTGTTAACCAAAGTTTTTACTTCGTTGCCTAATATATCGTAAATAGTGATATTGACATGACTCTTCATAGGAACCTGGTAGCGGATGGTTGTCGTTGGATTAAACGGATTGGGATAATTTTGATATAACGAAAATTCATGCGGCATTAAATCAGTTTTTAATGAATTAATATATTCAGCAGTTCCTATAAGCAGACTATAATTTCGTTTTTTGATACTTGGATTAATTAGAAATGTGCTTTGCTGCATTAAATTATAAAATTGATTCAATGTTTTATCGAGCAGATAAACTTCATCGCCGGGAAAATTTTCTATTCCGTTTACTTTTAAAGTAATATTTTCACCGGTTATATTTTTATAATGTAAATCGAAGCTCTGTCCGTTATTAATTGCAGACCTGGATTCAACAAATAATTGTTTATAGCTTGTAGGTAAATTTTGATTATATAAATTTATCCTTGCTTCATCAAAATCTCCCGGCGGTGCAAAGTAATCTTCACTATCTAGACTATTGCTTGCTTTCGAATCAAAATTTACAAACGATTCGGAAACTTCTTTACCATTTTGTACCAAAGAGATTTTTAAATTAGAATTTGGATTTAAATTATAGGCTGTTTGCTCCGATATTTTCCCTGTTGATGAGGAGGCAGGATACGGAATTTTTAATGAAGTTAAATTGTTAGTATTATAAAAATAAAATCCGCTGTAGGTGCTGAATGTTGAAGGTTTCGACCAGCTTCCGTTCCATGACCAAATTACATCATTTGATCCAAGCCCGTTATTTTGCTGAACATCTGACCATGAAACATCTTTTTCAAACGGATTGGAAATTATATTCCATCCGTTATGAAGAGGTATTGAGTATGTGTTATCGACCTGAATAGGAACTGCATTGATTGTTTTGCTGTATGTAATTGAATTTTTGCTTAAAACCCAAAAACCCCTTCCCGGTTTGATATTAAAAGTAGAAGTTCCATCATACTGGATTAAATAATTGGATGCTTCGCCGTTATCAAAGTAAACATTCCAATCTTTGTTTTGATCACCGGTTAAAATATCTGAAATTAGGAAGTTGTTATCACCGGGAATTCCAATCATCCGGTAGTTTGATGGTTGGGTGATATCACCGAAAGTAAAAGTTTTATTTAATGAAACAGACCACCTTAAAACTCTAAAGTAATCGAGCCCGATAAAATTAGCTCTTGAAGAATCGGCCATGTAATATTCAACGGCAAATCTCCGGGTTCCGGATGAACCGAAACTTAGGGTAAAATAATTCCATGAAGAGCTCAGCAAAAACCTGCCTAAGGATGTAAAATCATTTGTAGTTGTGCCGGCATTATCTGAAATCAAAATATTTATTGAATCCGAGAATGAAGTGGATTGGCGACGGGCGTAAAAAAATAATGTATCACCAGCCAATATCTGTAAAGAAGGAGAAATAAGCCATTGATCAATCAATCCTTGGTTATTGGCACCTAAGTAATTTGCAGCAACGTATCCCGAATCTGGTCCTTCAAAAGCAGAGAAAACAGTAGGCTGCCCCTGGTAAAAAGCATTTGTTGATCCGCCGCCGTCGACATTCAAAACAATCCACCCCCTTGCCTGCAGACCTGCTATACTATTATTGCCGTTCATATTGTCCTGCCATAGTACAGTTTGGGCAAGAATTATATTGATTGAAAAAAATATAATAAGCAAAATTTTTTTCATAAAAATTTTCCCTTTAAAAAACTATTTACCTCTTCTAACGAAGACAAATTGACCGCCTTCGTCATTTGTGTCTCTTAATACCTGGTACTCAGGGGTCTGCTCTGAATTATTAGTGACAGCAACCCTGAAATCGTTAAAAAGCTGGCTTGCATCAAGAAATTTTTGTTCGTTTGATTTAAGTGATTTTATCAAGTAATAAGTAAATACGGAATGTCCGCCTTTCCCGGCATCGCTAACTTCTTCAAGGCTTCCGGATGTTATAGCAGCCCTGGAAACTTTTTTATAAACTTCACGATAATAACGTTCCATGTCATTCGGGTTGAACTTTATACTTTCGGTCGGCTTACCGCGAAATATATCGCCTGCGAAACATGCATCTGTAATTAAAAGAGTGTGCTTTGACGGAATGCCTCCGATAAAAGTCTGAATATCGCTGTTGGAAATGAAATCAGCAATCGAGTTGCTGTTCGCATCCACAGGCACCCAGTATCCTTTGTTCAAGACTTTGTTGTATTGTCCATGCCCGGCGTAAAAAATTAATAGGTTATCTTCCGGTTTTATATAAGTTGTTAATTTTTGAAACTCATCGATAATATTTTTCCGTGTGGCTTTTTTGTCAATTAAAGTGAAAACGGTATCGAAAGTATAATCATCTTTCAAAACTTTTGCGACACCTTCCGCATCGTCTGCCGCATTATTCAATTCCGGCCAGTATCCTTCATACGAATCTATACCTATGACAAAGCCGATATACCTTCCTGCAGATATTACATCTTCCAATTTTCTTGTGACAATGAAAGTGTCAAGTGTTGAGTTGTTAACATTATCGATTGCATTTACGACAATTCGATTGTCACCTATATGAAGATATAGTTCCGCTCGAAATTCGCCGGTATTTGCAAGGCTGGCTTTCTGGTCGTTTACATACACTTCTTTAACACCGCTTTGATCTATCGCTACGCCTTTTACCGTAACTACTTCGGACTTCTTTATAATTTTTATTCCTCTCGATGCCATCGGTTCTATGATTTTTACTATTGGTCCTTTAAGATCGACATCGCGGATTACGTTAAAGTTGAAGTTTGAAACTACACCTCCCTTATTTTCCGCGGTAATGGTAATGTTATTTATATTTGAAGTTAATTTAATTTTTCCCAGGAATGAATTGTCCTGACCAAGTGGAGTTTTGACACCGTTAATTTTGACTGTCTTTACTCCGAGAGAATCGTAGACAACTCCTTTGATATCTAAAAATTTGGCATTACTGACTACCTCATTATTCCCGTTTAAAGTAGGAACCAATAATACTATTCGTGGTGTATTTGAGGCAATAGTATTAACATTTGTATTTTCTTTTTTAGGAGGAAGAATGCTTCCGGTTTCTGTGGTCCCGGAGTATTGAGCAAAACAATTAAAATAAAAAATTGCAGCCAAAAAAATTATTATCATTTTCATAATAACACCTAATAATTAAAATTTTACTGAGGCCTGCCGGGCGGAGACGCAAACTGAGTGCTTGTTGTCGGAGTATTGCTGCTTGACTTTTTTAATAGAAAGAATGCAGCGGCTCCTCCGGCTAATGCTGCTCCGCCTGCATAAACATACCAGGGGATTCCTCCGCCGGTACTAACCACTTCTGCAGTTACCAGGAAATAAAAATCCGAACCATGTAACATTTCTTCTTCTTTCGGACTTAATTGCCAGATGATTGTCCTTCTTGCATTTGCAAATTTACCTACACCAACATCGCCTACAAGCACTGAAGGAGCAAGCTCAAATGAAGGATCACTTTTTCTTTTTAAAACCGTGCTTACTTTATATTCTTTGTCGGAATCGCCGTAGAATTCATAATATATAAAAACCTTTCCTTCCGCTGCCTGAAACGATGTTTCTATTTTTTGCTGTGCGAAAGAAAGTTTATTCCCCTCGAATACGGCGAATAAAATTATCAGAAAAACGTAGATGTTCTTCTTCATTATTCAATCCTTATAGAGATTTTAAATTTTTAATTATGAGCCGAATCTAAAAAGGTTACGATTCTGAAAATTAACTTTGATTTAATTGAAAATTCAAATACTATTTTTCAAAAAATCACTTTTTTAGAGCAGGCTCATTGATGTTTAATTTCCAGGATGACAGGTACTACATCTTTGCCTTCACTTTTTGCCTGGAAATTAATTTTTCCTTCGTAATTGAATTTAATGTTATTTTCTTTTACGATATCATCTCCTAATATATGCGTAATTCTTTGCCAGACTGTTCCATTCGTCTGTTCGAAATTTTTAAGAATTTGACTAAAATCAAGACTTTTTTTAGAATACAGAAAACAATAATACGCCGGCCCTTTTACATTATCGAGCATATTATAGCTTTCTTCATCCGGGATAGCAATATTATTCTGTTTATATGGTAAGTATGCAAGCATGTTCTTTTTGAAAGGGAAAATCTCAGTAGCTTTAAAAGTTGTATCGGTCCCGAATGCATAAACGTAAGCCGGTTCGTTGTTTGATATTCTTAAATCGAATAAAGTTCCGGATGGATAAGTCGAAGTTGTAACAAATATTTTCCCGTCGAATTTAGAATTCATTTCATCGCCGTTGCTCTCTCTAAAAAGTAAAGAACCGGAAAGGTCTGCTGTATTCGGTTCAATAGGGGAAGGATCGATCACCTCGAAAGCATATTTACAGAAATAATTAAAATCTTTATAACGGATCCATGTAAATCCGCCATTACCCCAATTTATTCCCCAGCTATTCATAACCTGGAAAGCGCCGCCGTATTTGCTATCATCATAAGCAATAACTGTAATTGCATGACCTCTGTTCCAGAGTTTGTAATCGGAAGAATCGGGGAGCCAAACATCTTTTGCGAAACCGAATGAGTAAGGACAGTCGATTGCAATTACAACAGGGTGCTGCTCGGCGATGCATTTTTTAACAAACCTTGTTTTGTCTTTAACACCAGCAGGGCAAACATCGCGGTATTCCAATATTTTATATTTCGATGCAATTTTCTTGTCGGATGTTGTAACTTTTCTATCGCAGTCGTAAGCGAATTCGTCTAATTTTAAATCACCTTGATTTTTTAATACTTGCAGTGCATCGATTAATGAAGTTCCGCCCATACAGTCGTTTGATTTTGTCAATTGATTATAAATGAACGAAGGCGAAAACGCATTGCTGTCTATTTCGGCTTGATCCCACTGATGTTTACTTGCAATTAAAATTGTTTTTGCCTCGTAAGCTACTGCCCATCCCGCACATGTGCTGTAAATACTCTGGTTGCCGGGAGTTGGTGCAAATTCTTTAAGCGAATAGAAAGTCGGCAAGTTGGAGTAATCGCCTCTCATTAAAGGTGCAGCCAAAGGCCGGTTTTTATATAATGAATCACTTAGTAAAAGTCCTGTGCCGAATTTTTGTGCAAAACTGTTTTCTAAGGGAAGAAAAATTATTGAAAGGATAATAAAAATTTTTAAAATTTTCATTTCTAATTACAGCAAGAATATTTTGTTTATTCGCCTACTTAAATGGCAGAACAGTTAAAAAAATAAAATTAAAGCCGAATTATTTATTTATCGGGAAAAGAAGGTTTTATCAACATGTAATTTTAAAAGCAAACAGCTTAAAAGCAACAATAATATAAAAAAACATTTAATAATAATTTTGCAGAAATTGAACATTTTTCATTTAAAATACTTTTTTTATCAAAAAAAATGAATATTATTAAATAATCAAGATTTATTAATTCATTTATTCTTTCCAATGACCTTGTAAAATATTATATTTTAACAACTTCATGTTTCCGGAATAATACTTAAATCTTTGAAGACTAAATTAGAGGTGTATTATGCGTAGATTATTTTTAATAATGGTAATAATATTTTTTGTATCTCTCCAGGTCCAGATTAAACCACAGGAAAATAATATTATTAGAGCGAAGATCGCTATTCTGCATAAATCTGGTGACAGTTATGCAAAGATGAAAAGCCAGGACCGTATTCACGTTGGAGATTTAATGCGAATCTTCGTCCAGCCGTTGAATGACTGTTATGTTTATGTTATTCATATGGACAAAGACGGCGTCACAAATCTTTATTCAAACGATAAAGGTTCGCGCCTTTCACATAAGGACACACTAATGCTTCCTTCAAAAGACGAGTTTTACACTTTTGATAATAAAAGCCCAGCCGCTCAAATTTCAATAGTATGCAGTCTTAACAAATTGCCCAAAATTGATAAACTCTTTTCCGGTGGTAAAGATGTAAAACCTGCCGAATGGGTTTCACTTGAAAAGAAAATAAATGCGGAAAATAGAATTAATATTAGCGATAAATCGGAAAAGCCTTTTCCAATAGCCGGAAACGTAAGTGCAGTTAATGAAGAGTTCCTAAAGAAACAAATGATATTAACGGGAAATAAGATGCTGATCAGAAAGTATGAAATTGAAATTAAAAAATAAAAAATTATTGAAACGGATTTTAATAATTAATTCCGGCCTGACTATTCTTATTGCCTTGTCGGTTTATATTTTTAATATTTCATGGAACATACTTGATTATAAAGTAACCGATTGGATTTACAAAAAAGCTCTCGTGAACAATAAAGGACCGAAGATTAGCAGCAAAATTGTTTATTTAAATATCACTGATAACACTTACGATTATTTTAAAACCAATTATCTAAATAGAGAATTTTTAGCTAAGATCGATAACGTTCTTGCAGAGTTAAGTCCGCAGGCTGTTTTTTACGATATTATTTTTCCACGTTCAAGCCGGACAAAGGAAGATGAACATTTCGCACAATCTATTGAAAACCTGGGGAATGTATATTTACCTGCCGGCTTTAAGCTTTCATCCGAAAAGAAAAAATTTCGATGGATGAATGGTGTTTATTTTGATGAACTTAAAAATGATTATTTAAAGAAATTAAAAACTTCAGGAACCGGCATGCCATATTATGCAAGCGGGTGTCTTCCTCAAAACGATTTGTTCGCAAAAGTTGAACATGGAAGCGGGCATATTTCGGTGGTGCACGATGCAGACGGAATCGTGAGGCATTTCCCCTTAATTATTAAAATAGATTCGCTTTATTTCCCGGCTGTCAGCCTTTCTTTATTTCTGGATTACAATGAAATACCTTTCGACAGTGTTGAAATTAATTGGGGAAAATATGTAAAAATTCCTGCTGTAAAAAATAGTTACCTGGATAAAGGTTTAATCATTCCTATTGATAATACCGGTTCGGTCTTTGTCCCTTTTCAAAATTTTTGGCTTGATAATAAAATCAAAATGATGGAAGCACAAAATCTCCTTAAGTATATAAATAAACCCGAATATTTGAATGATTTGCTCGAATATTTTGAAGGGAGCTTTGTTCTAATAGGCGATATCTCGGTTGGCTCATCCGATCTTGCACAGACAACAATCGACAACAACGTTCCCCTTGTAAGTATTCACAGCGCTTTATTGAACGGAATGCTGACAAACAGTTTTTATTCTCAATGGGATAATACTTCAATTGCGCTTTTAATTTTGCCTCTTGGATTTTTATTAGGATTTATATCGATTTTTAAATCGAATTTACCTCTTTATGTTTCAGGGGTTGTACTGATAATGGGAGCATTATTTTTTACATACTTTCAAATTACCGGATTTATTCTTTTTCCGTTTTTTACAGTTGGCGCCGCAATCTTTTTAATCACACTCGGAATGATAGTAAGCTTGAATGTTTTTATCTCGAAAGATCAAGCATTTATTAAAGGTGCATTTTCAAAATATGTTCCGCCCAAGGTAGTGGATTCTTTACTCGAACAGCCGGACCTTCTTAAGTTAGGCGGTGAAGAAAGAGAGTTGACAATTTTATTTTCCGATATTGCAAACTTTACAACAATTTCAGAAAAGATGAACTCAACCGACCTGGTTTCTTTGCTGAATAAATATCTAACAAAGATGACGGACTTGATTTTGGAACAGGGGGGAATTATAGATAAATATATAGGCGATGCAATACTTGCGGAATTCGGAGCACCGATTCCGTTTGAGAATCACCCTGATGCGGCAGTGGCCACAGCATTGTTTATGCAGAAAAAATTGTCTGAATTGAATATTAATTGGGCCGAACAAAAATATCCCGCAATCAACAGTAGGATCGGGATAAATACAGGTAATGTAATAATCGGAAATATGGGATCAGACCAGGTATTTGATTATACCGTCATAGGCGATACGGTGAACCTTGCTTCGAGGTTGGAGAGCGCTAATAAATTTTACAAAACCAAAATAATGATTTCGGAATTCACGTATAAAAAAATTACAAAAGATAAATTTCAATCAAGAGTTTTGGATGTAATAAAAGTAAAAGGGAAATCGAAAGCGGTAAAAGTTTACGAAGTTTACGGATTTTCGGGTGAGAAAATTCTCGAACAGGAACAAAATTATTTTAATGCTTACGAGCAGGCGTTTGACGCATATTTATTAAGGGAATTCAAAGATGCAAAAGAGCTGTTTAAAAAGGCGCTTTCATTTCGTCAGGCTGATACTGCATGTGTCGAAATGCTGCTAAGAATTGAAAAGCTTGATTTAGAAAGCTTGCCGGAAGAGTGGGACGGTTCGATTGCTCTGAAAGAAAAATAATTTTAACAAAACCAATCGCAAAATAAAATCCCAGGAGAATTATCATGGAAGAAGAAAAAAAATTCGGTGTTCTGTTCCAGATACTTTCGAGTGAGCAGCAAATTCTTCAAAGAACGGATCAAAAGGCATTTACGTTAATTTCACTCATCGGTGTTTTTACGGTATTCTTTATCATTCACTATACCAGGCTGGTGCCGAATGTATTTAACCTAATTTTCATCGGACTGTATTTTATTGCTGTGTTATTTTCGTTGACATATTTGGTTATTGTTATATCTCCGAGAATCGGCGATATTGAAGATAAAATTGAAGATGATAAAATAACAGTCAGCCCGACATTTTTCGGCGGAATAGTTAAATTCAATTCCCCCGACGAGTATTTGTCCAATCTCGGTGCAGTACTGGATAATTCCGGTTCCGCGTATAAAGTTTTTGCAAAAAGCGTTTACTCGATAGGAATTATAAATGCCCGGAAAAATAAATTTCTACGTTATGGAATATATTGGTTTGTACTTGCAGTAGCATTTGAGTTTTTAATTATTGTTTCTTTATATATTAGCATGGTAATTTATTAAGGGTAAAAATGATATCTTTCCACAAAGTTTAACATGTAGAAAAGAGGTCATTCTAAAAGGGAATGAATAAAGATTATTTTGAACTTCAAAAAAATAACTCGAATGTTAAAACGGAATTAATTGCCGGGATTACTACATTCCTCGCGGCAATGTATATCATTGTAGTTAATCCGTCGATTTTGAGTTCCGCAGGTATGCCTTTCAACGGCGTATTGACAGCTACAATTTTGGTCTCGGCTTTTTCCACAATTTTAATGGGAGTATATGCTAAAAACCCGATATTGCTTGCTCCTGGTATGGGTCTTAATGCTTTCTTTACTTTTTCGGTGGTTCTGGGAATGGGAGTTAAGTGGGAAATCGCATTGGGCGCTGTCTTTTGGTCTGGAATTATTTTTATTTTATTGTCGGTATTCAATGTCCGGACTTACATCGTCCGGGCAATTCCTCAACAAATAAGATATGCAGTTGCGGCGGGCATCGGTTTATTTATTGCTTTGATTGGATTGGTGAACGCAAAATTTATAATTCAGAACCCTTCCACTCTTATTTCAATTTCAAAAATGAATCCTGAAGTTGTGACTTTTATAGTAGGATTATTCGTCACTTCGGTTTTAGTTGTGAAAAGAATTAAGGGAGCATTAATTATCGGAATTGTATTAACAACTTTACTTTCAATTCCAATTGGAAGAATTTACGGCGATGTATCGTCAATTAATAATGGTGTTTCGACATTAGTTACTTATAAAGGGTTATTTGAATCGCCGGATTTTAGTTTGATTTTTAAAATGGATTTAATTAATTCACTACAATATTCTATGTTGCCGGTAATATTCGCTTTTTTATTTACGGATATGTTTGACAGCCTTTCGACTTTTGTCGGTGTTGCCGAAGCATCCGATTTAATCGATCCGAATGGTGAGCCGAGAAATGTTAAAGAGTCATTAATTGTAGATGCAATTTCAACAACAATCTCCGGAATTTTCGGCTCCAGCCCGGGAACAGCTTATATTGAATCGGCAGCAGGAGTTGAAGAAGGCGGAAGGACAGGATTAACTGCAGTATTTGCAGGACTTCTTTTTATTCCCTTTATATTTTTCTCTCCGATATTATCTGTAGTCCCTTCGATTGCAACCTCAGCTCCATTGGTCCTCGTTGGTGTATTTATGATGAAACCGGTTCTAAAAATAAATTGGGATAATTTTGATGATGCAATCCCTGCATTTCTTGCTTTGATATTAATACCATTTACCTATTCAATAACACAGGGAATTATCTGGGGATTTTTAAGCTGGACGGTTATAAAGTTTTTGGTTGGAAAGAAAGACGAAATTTCCCCGATGCTTTTAATCATTGATGCATTTGCTGTTTTATCTTTGGTAATTTGACGATGATTTTTTTACATGGTGCTCCCATAGAGCACTTTATTTCTAATTTCTTCCTATTTTACAAACATGCAACTCCTAACGGAGTTTTTCCTCGTCTATTACTACCCCCATTTAAATTTTACTTTTGGTCTATTTTCAAAACTTGCCTTTCCTTCTTTCTTTCATCGGTAAAATTTCGAGGCATGTAGTCCACCAGCCTGTCAAAATCGTTTCGATGAATTCATTTGGCAGTTTTTCATTCTGCATTTCTTCAGCTAATCTTTTATAATCATAATCGATAGGAATATATTCGACATTTAGTTCAGCGTTGTCAAATTCAAGCATTGTATAGCCGGTATGTGTTCTGCCGTCATTTTCAGGACGACCGATTACACCGGCATTAATAAAAAATCTTTTCCCGGAAAGTTTTCTCTGCCAGTGAATTCCTGTATGAGTTGTGCATATAATATCTGCTTTAAAATCATCGCATAACTTTTCTAAAAAGTGAGTAGGAGTTGTTGTTTCCCAGAGGAATTCATTAGTTTGTCTTGGTGAACCGTGACAAAGCAGGATTTTAAATCCGTTTATTTCAAATCTTATTTCATCGGGCAATTCTTTCATCCATTTTTTGTTTTCATCATTTGTATTTCTATAAGTATAATCATAGCTTAATTTTGCATAATAGTTATCCCGCGGATCGGTGTAGCCGCATTGACAATCGTTTAAATCGTTCCCGATGGAATGATCGTAGTTTCCCTGAACTACCTGAATTTTATTTTCGATCAAGATTGGGAAAACTTTATCGGGGTTCGGTCCGAAAGCACCGAGATCACCCAGGCAATAAATATCATCCGCAGACTTTCGTTTTGCATCTTCAATAACTTCTTCAAGCGCAATATAGTTGCTGTATATTCCTCCGAATAAAGCGATTTTTTTATGCATCTCTTCCTCCGGATGAAAAGCCTGCCTGCCGAAACTTATTTTCAGATTCATTTTTATGTGAATTATTTGATTTTTCAAAGTTATAATCCGTATGACGAGTTTGCGGCTGTGCAGGCAGGTTTGAACAAATTGCACCGTAAAGATAACATGTGTGGCATGCTTGATGTTTTAGTTCAAATGCTTTCATAGATTCTTCAAGAGTACTTCCCAGGTTAGCGTCTTCATAATCGATTAGGATTGGACAGACATAAACACCTTTGCTTGTAACTATTCTGCTGTTCGAACAAATTAATTGATTCAGATCGTAATCTTCTGTTATCATTTCTTCCGAAACGTATTCATATTTTTCGTAACCGTTTGTTCTAATTTTTTCCTGACCGATTTTGAGCGATGGCAGAATTTTTATTCTCGGCCTTGAATAACCGTATCTTTTTAACAGCTTGTAAAAGTTTGCGAGCACATTTTCATCTTCCGATTCTTCCCAGGTTTTTGTTACCGTTATGATGGGAAGAAAACCGTTTTCATATAAGAGCCTCACTCCATTCATAGCTTTTTTGAAAACACCTTTCCCTCTTATTGCATCGTTCATCTCTTCAGTGTAGCCGTCAATGCTTATTCTGATTTCCAAAGTATAAATGGAATTCTCCGAAATATCTGCCAATTGTTTTGCTGTTTTATCTGTAATCAGAATTCCGTTTGTTAAAACAGTTGCCGGTCCTATCTTCAAAGTTTGGTCGAGAATTTTCGGAGTTTCTTTATTTGCAAACGGTTCTCCGCCGGTGAAGTAATATTCCTTCACTCCTAATTTTTTAGATTCTTCAAGAAAAAATTTGCATTCTTCGTAAGACATAAATTCAAATTTATGATTCTTCGGTCCGCTGTTATTAAAGCAATGTTTGCATTCGATGTTGCAGATAGTGCCGCTTACCTGGAACCAAAGATTATCAAGATTTTCCAGTTCAATTTTCGGATACGTTAAATTCATATTTTAATTTTCTTCGATTTTCTGAAATAATAATTTATTTTCTATAACCTTGTTTTGATATTTCATTACTAAAACGGGTACAAAATAGAGAATCAGAATTACAATTGTTGCATATATATTTATTCCAAGAAGTTCCGCATATGTACCGCTGCTGATGGAGAAATATTTCGGGAATAACCCGAAAGCCGAAACAGCTCCTGCAGCAACTCCGGTCCAAACTGCAAGATGAAAAGAAATTTTCGGTGCCGGCACTTTCCAAAAAATAAAAACCGGTGCAAAACCCAAAACCATTGTTCCGCTTATAGTTGTTGCCGAAAGAATTGTAGGTGAAAAGAATAAAGGGATAGTTCCGATTACGGCAGTTAAAATCATTACGATCCTTCCCTTATTTACGGAAGCAAGTTTTCCTTTTCGCAAATCGATAACAATTAATTTTGAAACGGATGCAAAAGTTGAGTCGACTGTTGATGAAGCTGAAGTAATCATTATAAAATTCATAACGATCATCATAAATACACCGAAAGTTTTTGACACCACAACAGCAGCTTGTCCTTGCAATCCGAAAAGCCTCGCATATATTCCTACAAAACTGAAAAGCAAAATGAAAATAATCCCTGCAATCGACGAGAAGATATAACTTTTTAGAGTTGCTTTCTCGCTTGAAATAAAGCCTCTATCCGTAAGCACCGGGTCGTGAAACGGGTAGCTGAAAATTTGAATCAATGCAACTAAAACAAGATCGAGTCCGCCTTTCATTGACCACTCTCCCGTTGTAAGAAAAGGTTTTACAGAACCGGCTTTAGGAATGATAATGCTCAATACTATAAAGACCAAAACTGCAAAGAGAGCCATTTGCAGAAGATCTGTTATAAGCGAACTTCTTAGTCCTCCTTTTAATGCATATAAAAGTGTTAAAATGGTAAAGACTGCAATCGAAATTATATATTGGGTTGAGCCGGCCGGGCCGAAGTAGGTACCGATTACTTCCGTGTTCGACCAAACTTCGTTTAATAATCTTATTGCAATTATTAAGGTAAAAACTTTAACTGCTGTTGTTCCGAATTTTTTTTCTAAAAATTCATGGAGACTTTTCACATTAAGCTTAGTTCTAATTTTATAAATAACAATACCTGCAACCAAAAATGAAAAATAATATGTTGCATAAGCAACACCGCCGACTATCCCGAAACTTAGTCCAAGATTTGCTGCATTCGTAACGGATTTTGCGAATATCCATGAAATAACCAAACTGAATGTCAGCATAACAATTCCCGGCTGTTTCAGTTTTTTTGATGTTCCTCTGAAAAAACTTTCTTTAGTTTTGACTAAAGGAGTCATCAAAATAAGGATTAAAGAAAATGAAATGAGAACAATCCACTGCCATATTAGAACATCGGACATTTTTAATCTCCTAAAATCTTAATTGAAGTGTTGAAAGAAGAAGTACTTCGCTGTCTTTATTATATAGCCTGCTTCGTTGATCGGCCGAGACGTGATTCGCTTTTTCATAAATTAGGTTAACCTGGAATGAAAATATATTATCGAGCAGCCAGTTCGTTCCGAAGAGATAGCTATTTAAAATCGTTGGCCCTTTAAACCCGGTGAATGTGTTTCCGTATCTTGCAGATTCAAATCTCCCGATTAATTGAAGTCCTTCTTCCGGGTTACCATAAAGGAAGTAACCTAATTCAGCATAACCTCCTGTAAAACCTTTTGTCTGATTCATTGGAGATAAATCGTTATAGAAGCTGTAATGGAAAACTTCGCCTCTAAATAAAAACGGATTATTTTTATATTCGAAGTTTCCGAGGTAACCGATGCGCTTCCCGTTAATCGAAGCATAATTAAAATAATAGAAATTATGGTCCAGCAAACCCAATTGCTGAGGCTGTTCTTTTGCGGCGGAAAAGCTCCCGCCGAAATTAAAATTTTCCGATGCATTGTATTCAAGCCTTGCGGTAACCTCTTTGCTGCCGTTATTTTCTGAGATATTTTGTCCCGCTTCGCCGTTCCCATTCATGAAGCTTATGTAGTAACTCAGCTTTGAAGTTGAACCGAAAAACATTAAACCGAATTGAGTATCCAGGCCAGGCAAAAGAAAAATTGAATTAAGCCCAGAATATCTTTCAACCGTTGTGAGTCGGCTTGTCGACCTGTTATTCTCAGGTGAAAAAGGATCGATGAATTTACCTGCTAATAAATAATTTTTTTTGAAAAGGGTTACCTGCACCTGTGCTAATACCATTGCAGTCCGCTGTCCTGCAGCATCGAATTCAAAAATAGCGTTGTACTTTTTATTATAGTCAAAACCTAAATCCAATCTCGCCCTGTGAACCGAAAAGGAATTTTGAACTTCAGCATTTTGTTTGATATTTTGAAAAGTATAAATCGTGTTGATGTAACCACTGAATAGAAAATTCCATTTGCTTCCCGAAGAGGAAATATTCAACCCATTCCCGGAGTCGTAATTTATTGTTTGTGCCTGAACTGAAATTAAAAATGATACAAATAGAAAAAAGAAAATAATATGAAAATAAAATTTCATTAAATAATTCCTTAATTTGTTTTGGGAGATTGCTGGGAAATTTAAATAGAGATTGGAAATGCAGGCGGGGCTTTTTGATTGATCCTTCGAAGCCGCTTTAACCTATAAATAAGTGAAGGGGTATTACGGGTATTTGCTGCCGAAAGCGGCTTCAAAAAGATCAATAAATTTTTAATGAGTAAGCTGAATGATGTATTAAAGGAAAACCAGATGAATAAATCTTTTTTATTATCTATATCGCTTAAAGTTTCTATTTGGAAAAATTTTTTCTTTTCAGTTGTCAAATTAATTTTTAAATGGATTAGTACATTATTTGTCTGCCAAACAATTCCGTTAAACATTTTTTTATCGAAAGCCGATAAGCCAAGAAGATAAAATCCACCATCTTCAGCAGGCCCTATTACGGCATCGTTATTTTTTCCCAACTCACCAAATGCATTGATTAAATGGGAAGCAGAAATTTCAGGTGAATCATTACCTAAAATTACTACTTGGTTATATCCAAGATTAAATGAAAAGTCTATCGTGCTTTCAAAGCGCTCGCCGAAATTATTTCCATGCTGAATAATTCTTATACATTTTTTGTCGGAAAATTTATAAATAGTATTAAAAATATAATCCGAATTTGTTGAGATAAAAAAATCGAAATTTATTTTTTGACCGGCTTCGAGGACAGATGAGGTTATTTTTTTTGTGAATGCCATTAGTAATTCGTTTGTTTTATTGCCGTGTAGTATTCTTTTATTCCATGCATCAGTTGATGGATTTTGAACGAATAAGATAACGGCTCTATTTATTTTGCTTGCAATAAGCATTTTATTTTTCGTATTGGTGCTGGTGTTTTTCTAATTAATAGTCAAATTAAAATAAGCCTAATTGATCCTAAAAGTATCACAAAAAGTTAAACATTGTGTAAGGTAAGAAATCTACTGATTAATAATAGGTAATGATTCGGAATAAGTACAACACGATTTTAATATTTTTTATTAAATCACATCTTATGAATTTAACCGGAAGGTTATGACAATAACCTTTATAACTTATTTGCATTAAGCGTAATTTTGTACATCACCATTAGTGTAATCATTTTGTAAAAAAATAATTATTAAAATGAAAACTTTTAAAAGGACTCTTTACTTCATTTTAATATCATGTATAATAACAATTTCTTCGTGCGCGGAGAAAACAGAGGGTACAGGAGAATTAGGTAAAAATGCCAATCATTTTAATCAAATCCGTATGAAGCTATTGGAAGATGTTCATAAAAACGGCGCTTTAATAATTTACGGTACACAGGATAAAAGACTATCAAATGAAAATAAAAATGCAGCCCTGGAATTTACAAGAAGTTATTTTTGGTTTAAATCAAAAGTCTTAGCAGATTCTGAAGTGACAAACGAACAGCTTCAAAATAATTCGGTTTTACTTTTCGGAAGTTATAATTCAAATAGGATTTTTGAAAAACTTAATGGATTAATTCCAGTCCGGTTTTCTTCGGATGATTTTGAATTCGAAAATAAAACCTATTCAAATAACAATGAATGGGTGACTTTATTTTATCACAATCCTTTTAATTCAAAAAAGCTCCTATTCCTTGTCGGTGGAAATTCCGACAGTTTAGTTTTACATCATTTAAAAACAAACATGGCGGGAGATATTAGAATTTCAAACAAAAGTTACACTGAGTTACTTGGATTTTATAAGTTGAATAATAATGGAGATTGGGTTGTAAATCGAAAAACTTTTCGGGATTTTAAGTCCGAAAGAAAAGTAGTTAAAGAAACTAAAAATTACCGTTACATAACTTATTCCGCAATAAACGATTCTCTGCTGAATAAAATAATTTCAACGAATGAAAGCTCGTTTGTTAAAGTCAAAGATTTTATCGGCACAAAATTTAAATTTTCTAAAACAAATTTTTACATTTTCAGTAATTTTGAGGATAAAGGACTTATAACAAACAATACCAATCTCTCGAATATCTTTTATGCGGATAGTTCAATTCATGTAACAGCAAACGATTGGATAAACGGAGATGACTTTTCAAAATGCGCCGATCTATTATTTCTAAAAAACTTTCCTAAACCTAAACTCGATTTTATTAATGAAGGATTATCTATTTACTTTTCCGATAATTGGAGAGAAAGGGGATTCAGATACTGGGCTGCAAAGATTGCACTTTCAGGCAATGCTCCTTCACTTGTCGAGCTGTTAAATAATGAAAGACTGCAATTTATCTCAACATTTATTACACAACCGCTTTCCGGAATGTTTATAGAATTTTTGATAAGTAAATTAGGGAAAGAAAATTTTCTTCAATCATTCCCGACCTGGGATATCGATAAGAACTTACTTGTAAAACTAAATTTCGAATGGAGAAAATTTCTTTTAGATAAAGCAATGTTCTATAAAGAACAAATAGATTCCAATAAAAGAAATTTTCAAACAAATATTCCTGGTTTTCAGAAAGGATTTTGCTTTGCACATGTTGGTTATCAAATTTATAACGGCTACTTATCGAGAGACGCATTTCAATCTTTAAAATATATTCATGATAAATTGAATTCCAATTCTTTTTCGATTACTCCGTTCACCTCAATGGGAAATGCAAATAGTCCCGAACCACTTCGATTCTGGGAATTTGCAGGTGCGGAAAACGATGAAAGCTTAATTTACTTAAAACATTGTTCCGATGAATTGAACATGACAGTTATGATGAAACCTCAAATATATTTAGGGCAAAGAGGATGGCCGGGAGATATCGAAATGAAATCACCTGAAGATTGGAAAACATTCTTTCACAACTATTACAACTGGATAATTCATTATGCAATGATTTCGGAGATTTATAAAATTCCAATTTTATGCATCGGTAATGAACTTTCTCAAACAACGGAAGAACACCAAAATGATTGGATAAATTTGATCGCAAAAATAAGAAAGCTCTATTCCGGCAAAATTGTTTATGCCGCAAATTGGGGCGGTGAATTTGAGAAAATTAATTTCTGGGATAAATTAGATTACATCGGCTTAAGCGAATATTACCCTTTAAGCGATAAAAATAATCCTTCGAATGAAGACTTATTGAATGGCGCTGAAAAAATTATGAAAAGAATCGAAGCTGTGTCAAAAAAATATAATAAGCCAGTGATATTCACCGAAGCAGGATTTAGGAGTTCGCTTGAGCCGTGGAAAACTGCGCAGGAAGGAGAGACTAAAGATTCGATAAATTATCAAAATCAATCGAGATGCTACAATGCCGTATTTCAAGCGGTATACAATCAAAAATGGTTAACCGGAATTTATTGGTGGAAATGGCCGAGTTATTTATCATTTAAAGGAAGATTTTTTGAAGGAGGAGATCTCTATCCTCCTAATGGAAAACCGGTTGAAAAAATAATTGCAGATTGGTATTCTAAAAAATGGAAATAGAATGAAACGTAAATCTGCCGGAATAAACACTGTTTTATGAGGTCTATGATTTGCTCTTCTTCTTTTTCGAAATTTTTCAATATTTTGATAAAACAGATTCAACCGCAGATTTATCCTTAAAACCGGTAAAAAAAATTTACCATCATTTCACCGATTATCATTAAAAAGTTTTATCTTAATAGACTATATTTTGATTCAAAATTATCATAAAAAAAATTCTAAAAATATAAAGGATTATTAATGAGCGAAGACCTCTCATCGCTGCGTATAGATAAATCGAAGAGAGAAAATTATTCTTCATCCGGCAAAAGTAAAAAATGGATCGCATGGATAATTTCTATAATAATTGTTGCATTATTAATTATTATTTTTGTGCCACCCTTGCTTTCTCCGCCGTTAGAAGTTGAATTAACCACAGCGGCAATGCAGTCTCCTTCGGAATCTAATGCGGTATTAAGCGCAAGCGGTTATGTGGTTGCGCAAAGAAAAGCAGCAGTTGCTTCGAAAGGTACAGGAAGGCTGGTTTATCTCGGAGTTGTTGAAGGCGATAAAGTCAAAAAAAATCAAGTCATTGCAAGAATAGACGACAGCGATATTCAAGCTCAATTGCTTGAAGCAAAAGCAAATTTGCAGTTTAATGAAGCGGGGCTGAAAGATGCAAAGAAAAATTATGAGAGGCAGAAAGCCCTTTATAAAACGGGTTCAACTACCGAAAGCAGCGTTGAAGCGGCAGAATCAAATTATCTGAAAGTTCTTGCATCGATAAATATTGCAAAAGCAAGAGTTCAGGAAACAGAAGTGGCCCTGGAAAATACTTTGATTAGAGCACCTTTTGACGGTACGGTTCTAACGAAAAATGCGGATGTCGGTGAAATGGTCGCTCCTTTAGGTGCCGGTGCAAATGCAAGAGCTGCAGTTGTAACAATGGCAGATATGAGTTCACTTCAAGTTGAAGCGGATGTTTCGGAATCTAATATTGAAAGAGTTTCCATCGGACAGGCTTGCCAAATTTCCCTTGACGCTTATCCAAGCGATTATTACCAGGGATACGTTGCGAAAATTATTCCTACAGCAGATAGGTCAAAAGGAACTGTAACGGTAAAAGTCGGTTTTAAAAAATATGACAGCCGAGTACTGCCGGAAATGAGTGTTAAAATTATTTTTTTGAAAAATTCGAATGCAAAAAAAATAACGAATGAAAAACCGGTTCTTGCTGTTCCGAATTCGGCTTTGGCAAATAGAGATAATAAAAATGTTGTCTTCGAAATAAAGCAAGGCAAGGCAATCGAAATTCCGGTAGAGACGGGAAATTCTTTAGGCGATTATACCGAAATAAAATCCGGTTTGAGCAACGGGGATGAAATAATTGATAATGTAACAGATCAAATCCAAAACGGTATAAAGGTAAAAGTAAAATAAAAGTATTTTTATTAAGGAGTTTAAATGTCGGAAATAATTAAAATAAATAATGTCTCCAAATCATACTGGAGAGATAATTTTGAAATCAATGTTCTCGAAAATATAAATCTGTCGGTCGAAGACGGCGAATTTATTGCGCTTATGGGACCATCCGGTTCGGGCAAAACGACTTTATTAAATTTAATTGCAGGAATTGACAAACCGAATGACGGAAAAATTTTTATCGACGGAACGGAAATAACCGGCATGGGAGAATCGGCGCTTGCAAAATGGCGTTCTTCAAACGTAGGATTTGTATTCCAGTTTTATAATTTAATTCCTGTCTTAACTGCGTTTGAAAATGTTGAACTACCATTACTCCTGACTAAGCTTTCAAAAGCGGAAAGAAGAAAACATGTTGAAACAGCTTTAACAATTGTTGGATTAGCGGATCGAATGGATCACTATCCCAAGCAATTGTCGGGAGGGCAGGAGCAGAGAGTTGCAATCGCAAGAGCAATCGTTACTGACCCATTAATTCTTGTTGCAGATGAACCGACCGGCGATCTTGATAAAAACTCCGCCGATGAAATTTTAAATTTGATGAAAAGACTTAACGAGGAATTTAAGAAAACAATAATAATGGTTACACACGATCCTCGTGCAGCGGAAAGTGCAAAAATTGAACGGCATCTTGATAAAGGCGTATTGGTATAGGGAGGCTAAATGAAAGTATTAAAATTAATTTTAAAAAATTCTTTCCGTCATAAGCTGAGATCAAGCCTTACTATTTTAGGAATTGCAGTTGCAATAATTGCATTCGGAGTTCTTAGGACTGTTGTAACGGCCTGGAACCAGGCGGTCGATGCTTCTTCAAATGAAAGGCTCATTACACGTCAATCGGTTTCGTTTATTTTTCCTCTTCCTTTATCTTATGAACAAAAGATTGAACAGATACCCGGAGTAAAAAAAGTTACATACGCAAATTGGTTCGGCGGCACTTATATTAATAAGCAGAATTTTTTTGCAAGGCTCGGAGTAGATGTCGATACTTATTTCCAGGTTTACCCGGAATATGAATTGACAAAAGAAGAATTTGAAAATTTTAAAAAAGAAAGAAACGCCTGCGTAATCGGAAGCATAACTGCTAAACAATATAATCTTAAAGTCGGAGATGTAATGACCTTGGACGGCGATATTTATCCCGGCAAATGGGATTTTGTTATAAGAGGAATTTATAAGCCGAAATTTAAAAGTACCGATGCTACCGGAATGTTTTTTCACTGGAGCTATATAAATGAAAGAATGAAGGAAGAGATGCCGATGAGGGCCAACGATGTCGGATGGTATATTGAAAAAATAGATAATCCAAAGAATTCAGGAAAAATATCCAAAGACATTGATAACCTTTTTAAGAATTCTCCAAATTCCACAAAAACAGAAACTGAAGTTGCATTCTCGCAGGGTTTTATTGCGAGCTCCAGCGCTATAATTACTTCAATGAATGTAATGTCATTTGTAATTGTGGGAATAATTTTGCTGGTGCTGGCCAATACGATGATAATGTCATCCAGGGAAAGAACAAAGGAATATGCTGTATTAAAAACTTTGGGTTTTTCTACCTATCATTTATTCTTTTTGATATTAGGTGAATCCCTTTTCATTTCATTTATCGGCGGAATATTGGGATTGTTTATGACTTTCCCGATTGTCCAGGGGTTTAGTATGCAGTTGCCGAAAGGATTTTTCCCGGTTTTTGAAGTAGAGCCTATTACAATAATTCTTTGTGCAATTGCCGTTGTAGTTATTGGTTTTGCGGCTGCATATTTCCCGATTCATAAAGCATTAAAAACAAAGATCGTCGACGGATTACGGTTTGTCGGATAAAATTTTTTAGAGAAGAATTAAATATGAAATTACCAATTATATATACCTTCAAAAATTTTAAATCAAGAAAGCTTACTACTGTAATTACTATAACCGGTATCGCTTTGGTAGTGTTTGTTTTTGCTGCTGTATTAATGATGGCAAATGGAGTCAAAAAAACTTTGGTTTCCACTGGCTCATCCGACAATGTAAAAATTTTAAGAAAGGGCTCCAACGGGGAAATTTCCAGTATCATTTTAGGTGATATCCAAAATATTGTAAGTACCCTGCCTTACATTGCAAAAGATGCCGACGGTAAACCTGTTATTTCTTTCGAACCGGTTGTAATTATCAACATGACAAAACCAAACGGAGGAGTAAGCAACGTTACGGTAAGAGGAGTCTCGAAAGATTTTGAAAGCTTAAGGCCGGAAGTCAAAATGATAAAAGGAAAAATGTTCAACCCCGCGCTGAAAGAATTAATAGTTGGGAAAGCGATTGCAGATGGATTCAGTAAAGCAAGGGTAGGAAGCAATATTAAAATAGCAGGAAACGAATGGAAAATAGTCGGTGAATTTACTACAAACGGAAGCGGTTTCGATTCGGAAATCTGGGGTGATTCTCATCAGATTCAAGATGCATTCAACCGCGGTAATTCTGTATCTACTATTACTTTAAAGCTTGCTAAAATTTCGGATTACAATAAATTCAAAAAAGCATTCAATTCCGATTTAAGGCTGAAGCAATACGAACCAGAAATTGAACAGCAGTATTATCTCGATCAATCGGAATATTTAGCGACTCTTATACAATTGCTCGGAATTTTTGTTACTGTTATTTTCAGTATTGGCGCGACAATCGGTGCAATGATAACTATGTATTCAGCGATTGCGAACCGGACAGTAGAAATCGGAACTATGAGAGCGCTCGGCTTCAGCAGAAGAAGTGTTTTATCTGTGTTCCTTATCGAATCTTTATTGATTGCTTTAACCGGAGGCATTATTGGAATTTTTCTTGCATCATTTCTTCAGTTTTTCTCAATATCTACATTAAATTTCAACAGTTTCGCCGAGCTTGCATTTTCATTTGCACTTTCACCTGCTATTATAATTTCATCATTAGTTTTTGCAGTATTGATGGGCTTATTCGGAGGGTTTCTACCTTCGGTAAGAGCAGCAAGATTGAAAATTGTAAATGCTTTAAGGGCTGAATAAAATCGTGCAGCATATCGTGTCTTGCGGCAGGTCAAATCAATAATACCGGGAAGTAATTGATTTGAAATTTATATAAATATTTCTAATTTGTGATTTAAAAAAACAATTTGCAATTGCCTGTTGCTAATAATTAATTAGTCAATTAAATTGCACCTTAAAGGAGAGAGAAGTAATAATAACCCCTAATCTTCTCGCTTAAACAAGATCTAAAATAAGCTTTTTAACATGAATTATTTTATTGTTAAAATTATTACAAAGGGTTATTTAACAAATAAATTCCGAGACAGATATGCCGAAAATCAATTTAACAAACAAACCGACTGCCGAACAGGTTAGAATCGTAGGAGATTACTTAAAGAGGCGGCTTCAGCATAAAGAACAAGGCGACATCAAATTAAGCCAGGTGGTAAGAAGGTTTAAACATAAAACTTTAATTACCGATAAAGATAAGGCTTCTCACTTTAGAAGAATCCTGAGATTGGCAATGAAAGAAAATAACCTGGAGACTCCATCTAAAGATAAGGACAATCCCTAAAACTTGTTCAATCGTTACTGTTGAATACGATTAGTTTTTTTCGCGGATAAAGTGGGAAAAAAAGGAATAATGTTTCCTCATCCATTCTTAATTAAGTATCCAACATTTTCGTAGAGAATTATTAATGGCATCTTTTTAAAGAGATGCCATCTTTAAAAATTTTTCTGTCCGGTTTTTCCGGCTGCCGAATGCTTTTCACTCTGCATAACCTGAAACTGACTACCCCGCCGTAAGTGAGAAAATATCTAATCTTTTTATAAAACTTTCACATCTTCTTAAAGATTTCTTTTGATATTTAGATCACAGGTTGTAAATTAAAGCAGTCTCGATTTATCATTTTTTTAATTATATGAACAAAAAGGAAACTATTCTCTTTATTACGCCCCGATTTCCCCAGGATTCTTCCGATACTGTAACATTGCCCGCTCTTCAAGTATTTATTGAAAATGTGCGTGAGAAATATGAAAAAGTCGATTTTATAGTTATGACCATTCAATTTCCACCCTGGATGGAAAAATATTATTGGCATGATGTAAGAGTATTTTCGACAGGCGGTAAAAACAGGGGAGGTATCTTTAGGTTGTTTAATTTTTTAAGAGCCATATACTTTTTGTTCGAGATTAAATTTCGAAGCAACGTTATTTGCATTCATGCATTTCAATTAGAAGAACCCGTTTTAATCGGTCAGCTTTTCTCACGATTTTTAAGAGTTCCTCTAATCGCTACGATATTGGACAGGGATGTACTTCCTGAAAACAAGCTGCTTAAGAAAATGAATTTTTCCAAGATGATGGTTGTGTCTCCTTCGGAAAAAGCTGCCGATACTTTTCATAATTCTACTAAGAAATATGTTGAAGCCGTTATACCATTTGGTGTGGATTCATTTCCGGAGTTCAGACCTGATATTGTACGTACTTTTGATATAATTGCTGCGGGCAGATTAATCCACGATAAGAATTATAATATTTTCATCGATATAATCGACAAACTAAAGAATGAATTCCCGGATATAAAATGTGCGATAATCGGCGACGGCCATTTATTCCAGGAAATCGAAAAAGAAATCAATGAACGTGATCTCAGCGATAATATCAGGCTGATGGGGAATTTGCAAAGAGAGCTGGTATTCGATTTTATGAACAGGGCAAAATTGTTTCTGCATACTTCAACGTATGAAGCACAAGGAAGGGTTTTCCTCGAAGCACTAAAGTTTGGCTGTGAGCTGGTTTGTTTTGATGTGGGCTTTTTGCCGGAGTCTGAGAAAGTTCACATTTGCAAAGATAAAAATGAAATGATTGAAACTATTAAAAGATTATTGATTAGCAATTTAAGTAAAACGGCAGACAACTATTATTCTATTGATACAACAATCGAAAAATTTATCAGCATATATAAGAAAGTTGGGATCAAGCCTAACAATTTCCGGGAAAAGGAAAATGAATTTTATGACTGAACTTTTTAAGGGATTACCTGCTCACCGTCGATTTTAAACGCCCCAAGTGCACTAACCGGACAAACCGAACATGCCTCGATTAAATTTTCCTTTTCGATAGAACCGGTTTCCTCTTTAAAACTTACTATTCTTTCATCATCAAATTCAAAAACTTCCGGGGCGATTTTCATGCAATTTCCCGTTCCGATGCAAGTTTCTCTATCTATCCTGATTTTTAATTCATCTATTACTTTTTCTCTGAAGTCGTTCATAAATATTTTTCGATTTTAATTTTCAATTAATGTAACGGTATCTTTTATTTTATTTCTTTCAATTATTTTTAAAGACCAAATTTTTAACAACTTTAAATAATTTAAAGGATTTTTTAAAAGTTCGTTGTAAGTTTTCTCGCCCATAATCACATCGGTAATAATTTCGCTGAGTTTTTGCCCGTAGTTGCGAAGGAAAAAATGTCTGATTTGCGGATGACGATAAATGAGGTAAGCTAAAATTTTTCCTGCCTTGATATCGGGAAGTATAAGTTTTTTAACGGAAGCATTATAAATATGTGCTGTCTTGACTTCATTAAATCCGCCTGCGACGATTGCCTCTGCAGCAAGCTTACCGCTGTAAACTGCATAAGTTATTCCTTCGGCCGTAATCGGATCTGTAAATCCGGCGGCATCGCCGGTTAAAATAACTCTTTGTTTTACAAGTGTTCCTTTTCGAGGACTAATAGAAATTCTATATCCGTGCCTTTCCATGTTTGTTATTTCTGTAATCTTTAATATTCTTAAATAATCACGAAAGAGCTTATTTATATTTTCTTTATTTCTTTTCATGCTCAAAATGCCGATTGAAAGGTGATCTTTTTTAGGGAAGACCCATGCATAACCGTTTTTTGCAATTCCAAAATCAAATCTAACACATCCTGAAAATTTTTTAAAAGTATTTTTACCGGTGTAAACTTCGTATTCAAGAGCAGGAATTATTTTCCTGGATTCTTTAAATCCTGCAATACCGGCAAGTTTACCATTAACGCCGTCCGCTGCGATGAAAAATTTGCAAAAAAATTTTTCATCGCCTGTGTCAACTTTAACCCCGTTTTCATCTGATGAAATTGATTTAACGGCTTTGTTATCTAGATACTCAACTCCATTTTTTGTGCATTCGGATAACAGGTAATAGTCGAGATCTTTTCTCATAGTCATGAAAACTATTGTTTCATGTCTTGAGGTTGTAAAATTAAAATTCCCGGATAATTCAAAAATGCAGGACTTGCAGCATACACTTTCAACAATAGGTGATATATCGGCAGGCATTGCTTTTTTTGCTTTTAAAACAACTCCGCCGCCGCAAGTTTTATATCGCGGAAGCTTTTCTTTTTCTAAAACCAACGTACTCAACCCGGCTTTTGCAAGATAGTACGCTGCCGTAGTTCCGGCAGGGCCGCTTCCGGCTATTATCACATCGTAATTTTTCATTTAACAAAAAATGAACTTTAAAAAATTGTTTGAGTAATTTAATAAGAAGTATAAATCCTGCAAATCATAAAAATTAAATAAAAAATATTTTTAGATGAAAAAAGTACTAAAACCGGTTAAAACTCTTTATTTTAGAAATGGATAGTAGCTTTTCCAAGTCATTCTTTATAAACTATATAAATTCAAATATCAACAATTTAAGAGGCAATTTAATGAAAAAATTGTTTACAGTGTTTTTATTTGCTGAAATTCTTTGCGGCACAAATATTTTTTCACAAACCGGGTGGTTCAGCCAAATGAGCGGAACAACTAATAATTTGAATAGTATTTATTTCCTTAATGATAATATTGGTTATGCAGTCGGGGACGCTGGGACTTTAATAATGACAACCAACGGCGGAAATAATTGGAATACTGCTATTTTCCCTTATGCTTTAAGAAGTTTATCTTTCCCTGCTTCGTCGAGGGGGTATTCCGTTGGTGATAACGGTGAGATGCTTAAATCAACGAACAGTGGAAATTTTTGGGCAAGCCAGATAAGCGGCACAAGCAGCAATTTAAAGAGCTTTTATTCCCCTTCCGAAAATATAGGTTATGTAGTCGGTGAAGGAGGTGTAATATTAATGACAACAACAGGCGGTACTGTTATACCTGTCGAGCTTACAAGCTTTACCGCTTTACAAAATCGGGATGAAGTGATTTTAAAATGGCAACCGCAACAGAAACTAACAACAAAGGATTTGAAATAGAATGCTATGCGCTTAGCGCAACGCGAAAAGAGTAGGTCAAGATTGGGTTTGTTAATGGTTTGGGAACAACCACCGAAAAACATGATTACAGTTTTTCAGACAAAAATTTAAACAGCGGAGAAAACAGCTATAGGCTGAAGCAAATCGATTTTGACGGGAGTTATCATTATTCAAACGTAGTTGATGTTTTATTTAATGCGCAGCCTGTAGGTTATTCGCTTGAACAGAATTATCCGAATCCTTTTAATCCAACAACAACAATAAAATATTCACTGCCGTTTGACAGTTATGTTAAAATAGTAGTTTACAATTCTATCAGAAGGGAAGTGAAAGTGCTGGAAGACGGAAACCAATCGTCGGGATATCATGATGTTGTTTTTAATGCTGCCGGTTTATCTTCCGGGGTTTATTTTTATAGATTGCAGGCTGGAAATTTCGTGCAATGCAAAAAATTCGTTCTGATGAAATAATTTTTCCAAAAATATTTTAATAGCATTGAAATTTTTAGTGAGAATAACATTTGTACAAATAAAAAAAGGAAGTCCGTTCAATTGGACTTCCTTTTTTTATGAATGATATAAGAATTATTTTCTTTTATCAACGGGAACGTAAGAACGTTGGGTAGCGCCTATATAAATTTGACGCGGCCTGTAAATTCTTGCACCGGGTGTTTCTCTCATTTCTTTCCATTGAGCTAACCATCCGGGCAAACGTCCTAATGCAAACATTACCGTAAACATGTTTGTAGGAATTCCCATTGCACGGTAGATAATTCCGCTGTAGAAATCGACGTTGGGATAAAGCTTTCTTTCAACAAAGAAAGGATCTTTCAATGCGATCTCTTCAAGATTTTTAGCTATATCGAGCAGCGGGTCTTTAACACCGATTTCGGCTAATACTTTATCGGCTTGCTTTTTAAGAATTTGAGCACGCGGATCGAAATTCTTATAGACCCTATGTCCGAATCCCATTAACTTAAATTTGGATTCTTTGTCCTTGGCGAGATTTATATATTTTTTATAATCTCCGCCGTCAGCTTGAATTTTCCCAAGCATGTTGAGAACTTGTTGGTTTGCACCGCCGTGCAATGGTCCCCAAAGGGCGCATATACCGGCGGATATTGAAGCGAATAAATTAGCCTCGGAGCTTCCAACCATTCTAACTGTAGATGTACTGCAATTCTGTTCATGATCGGCATGAAGAATTAAAAGCAGATCAAGGGCTTTTTCCAAAGTTTTGGATATTTTGTATTCTTCAGATGGAACAGCAAACATCATGTGCAGCAAATCCGCACTGTAGCTTAAATCATTTTGGGGATAAATGTAAGGCTGGCCGATAGATTTTTTATAAGAAAATGCGGCAATGGTTTTTAACTTTGCCAGCAGCCGGGTCATGTTTATTTCGACATCGGTTTTATAATCGGCTTCGGGGTAGAATGCCGATAGTGAACTTACCATCGATGATAAAATTCCCATCGGGTGAGCAGTCGGAGGATATCCTTCAAAGAATTTTTTCATATCTTCATGAATCAAGCTGTGGTGTGTTAAATCATATTGAAATTCTTGAAGCTGTGCTTTATTCGGTAATTCCCCGTATATCAACAGGTAACAAACTTCAACAAAATTTGATTTTTCGGCGATTTCCTCGATGGGATAACCACGGTATCTAAGAATACCTTTTTCGCCGTTAATAAAAGTAATTGCACTTTGACACGAACCGGTGTTGCCGTATCCGTTGTCAGCTGTAATAGCGCCTGTGGTTCCTCTTAAAGCGGATATATCGATACCAGTTTCTTTTTCAGAACCTACGATAACAGGCAATTCATAATCTTTCCCATTAAGGGATAGTTTTGCAGATTGGGTCATGGTTTTTTCTTCCATTTTAATTCCCCTTGCCATTTATTGAATTAAATAACTGCAAATGAATAAAAGTAAAAAACTTTTTATCAACACAGTATTGTTATTTATTAACAGTGTAATCTAATCACATTATGAATAATTTTCAATAACTAATGTTAGGAAATTGTAGATTTGTGCCCATTTTCAACGTTCTTAAAAAATATTTTTCCGACAACCGGGAGGTTGAATTTAATTTGACATTAATTATTGTATTTTATGACAACAAATAAACATTTAATTTTGTTACGGGATTTTCTATAAAGCAGCGGAAAAATGGGGAATTTCCGCTGCTTTTAAATATAAATCTCTACTTGAGCAGAATTAATTTTTTTATAGAAATAAAACTTTCTGTTTCCAGCCTATAAAAATAAATTCCGCTGGCTAATTTAGCTGCATTAAAAGTTACGTTATAAGTACCTGCAGATTTTTCTCCGTTGACTAAAGTTGCGACTTCCTTTCCGATTACATCATAAACTTTTAAAGTTACCTTTCCCTCTCTCGGGATTGAATATTTTATCGTAGTTGTGGGATTGAAAGGGTTAGGATAGTTTTGATAGAGTGTGAAATCTTTTGGCGAATTTGTAATTTCGTTTACGGCAGTTACGAAATTTCTCATTACAGTTCCTGATGGAAACGATGCGGAATTGTTATTCATCATGTATGGAGTATGATCAGCCGCAGTGTCCGGTATCTGAGCAACCAGTGGTTTTAGGAAAAAAGGTGTTGCAGCATTATCAGGATCAGGTTCAATTGTAATAACTGCTTTACCGCTTCTAAGATCAGTCGGGAATGTTAGACCCATCGGTGCATTCATTACGAAATCTTCTCCAGGGAATGGCGGCCCTGGATTTGGCCCGCTGTATGGTGCCGATGAATCCGCTCCGCTTACCATTGTAAATTTCCCTGTAGTTACAGGTATCATGTCAATCACTGCCCAACCTTCATATGACCAGCCTGAAGGTAAAGTTGGAAGTGTTAATCCGGGGTTTCCCATATTGATAAACCAAAGTCCGCTTCTTTCATCAGTAGTATCGTCATCTGTTGGAGATGCCAGTAAGTAGTAACCCGTTGCGCTCATAAAATCATCTCCAAGTGCGGCGGGATCTGAAACGGAAATATTAGCAGTATTTGCATTAAAGTTTCCTCCTAATATATGAGTTCCACTCGGTCCGGGATCAGGATCAGGATTTGGCTCTATAGTTAATACGAATTTAGTTGCCTGGCTAAGATCCATCGAATCGATGGGGAAAACGGTTTGGCTCAAATTACCGGAATCATCGACCGAAAATTTGCCAGTTGATACCGGCGAACTATTGACGATAATCCATCCTTCGTATTCATAATTTGACCCGAGATTTCCTAAACCGGTAATGTTCAAAGTGATCTGCTGACCGAAGATTGTCAGCGAAAAAAGAAAAACAAATAGAGAAAAATATCGAAGCATAAAGTCTCCTTAATTAATTTGAAATATGATTTATAAAAGAATAGTAATATGAATTTCATTTAATTATTAAATTAACGGTACCAGTTTAAAAACCGGGTAACTGGTATTCATCCCATTATCTAAAAGAAACTGTCACGAAAGTGTAACAGGTGATTAGTTGTACATATATTGATTCCGTGAGAATAATTATTACTTATAATGGAGGAGTGAAATAGCAGTTGAATTTTCCTGGAGCAAAAATTTGTTTTAGCTGATTATATTTATTTTAGCAGTTTTTAGGTTAAGTATAGTTTTTTTGTTTAAATTGAATAAAAATTGGCACAAGTATAAAATATAGCTAAATATAATTTGAATTCTCTCGATAATTAAATATTGAATGTTTGGGAAGTCCAAACAGCATCTCTTATTCTAATTACTGAGGAGGTGAAAATATTATGGCAATTGCATCGATAGGCCAAACGGAATATACCGCTGCAGTATAAATTGCATATTCATTTAATATGCATAAAGTTGCTACGGAAAAGAGCGCATCTAACAAAGTAAAAAAAGATTCGGCAACTATTTCTGAAGTTACCAAAGAATTAGCCGCTCAGAAATCCGGTACTACTTCTCAAGAGGAAGCCAATGAATCCGTTAGCGTGAAACTTCAGGAACAATTTACAGGCGATTAATAATAAGCCGATGGAATTGTTTTTCGAGAGGAGGAAGAAGTGAGAGTTTTTCGTTTTCTCTTCTTTTTATTTCTATTATTATAAATTCCTCAGCTTTATAATGGAAATAGTATTTTTCTTATACTCGATATGGTAATTTCAAAATGCGGAGCATAATCGGAAAAAGTATTTCAAGATATTTTATAGAGTATCATTGAATTTTTTATTTAATAATTTCCATTCCTCAAGCTCATGTAATAAAAAACTTTGCGACTTGCCAGGTTTAAGTTTTACACTTTCCACAATATATTGCTTACTCATACCTCAACGATTCAACCGGGTTTGCCGATGCCGCACTTAAAGATTTCAATCCCACTACTGCAAAAGACAGAATAACCACAAATAAAACAGACAATAGAAAGAGCCAGTAGTTTATTTCTATATGATTGGGAATTCCTTGAAGAAGAAAAGTTACTATCTTATAAGCAGCCGGAACGGCAATTACTTCTGCAATTACCACCAATAAAATAAATGACTTTGATAACCTGAAAATTATATCTTTAATTGAAGCTCCCATTACTTTCCTAATTCCAATTTCTTTCGTCTTCCTATCGATAACAAAAGAAGCTAATGCAAATAATCCCAAAACAGCAATTAATATTGTTATAATTGCAGCGAAGCGGATGAATGAATCCATTGCCTCAAAAATGGAATAATCCGATTCCAGTTCATCCGTTAAGTATGAATACTCGAATGATTGTTCAAATCCCAAGTCTTTCCATGATGTTTTAATGTAGCTAATCGTTTCGGAAGAGTTTGATTTGCTTATTTTAATTAGAATATACTTCATTGACTTTGGTTCAATTTTTAAAATCATCGGACCATCAGTAGGACTAAAAAATCTGTAATTGAAATTATTTATTTCGCCGATTAAGCTGCAGTTGTAACGAATATTAATCTTATCGTTTTCTTTAAAATATAGTTGAATCTTTTGCCCGTTTACTACTTTCCATTTGCATGCTTTCATTGCGCCTTGATTCATAATTACTGCTGACTTTTCATCATCGTAATTTTGGCCGGAAAAATTACGTCCATCCTCCATTTTTAATCCCATTGTTTTTATAAAATCTCTATCAACATAATACACATCTACTTTTAAGTCTTTTATATTACCTGAACTCAGGAATAATATATTATTATCCATTCCGCCGGGTATTATACTTGAAGATGTTACTCCCTGGATATTTGAATTCTGCAGAAGTTCATTTTTAAAGATATCATATTTATCTTTTACGGCATTATCATATATAGGTATGCATATTACGTTCTTTTTGTTAAAACCAAGATTAGCATTTTTCCAATATTGAATTTGCCATAATATGTGAAGCGAACAAATTATAAAAATAACCGAGACTCCAAATTGAGTTACAACTAAAAATTTTCTAAACCAAGCCGAAGACCTTCCGCCTCTTAACTCGCCTTTAATTACATAAGAGGCTTTGTACCTGCTGAGAACCATTGCAGGATAAAAACCTGCGACAATTCCTACAATGATGGAAATACCAAGCATGTAAACTAAAATGTGCGGATATACTATATTAAAGTCCACTTCTCTTTTGGGTAATACACCTAATGTAGGATAAGCATTTCCCAGAATAGAATGGAAAGTCGGAAGAAGCAATTCAACCAGGACAATTGCAAACGCATACGATATTAAACTGACAATTATCGATTCACCGATAAACTGTGATATAAGCTGAAGCCGTTTTGCACCGTGAACTTTGCGAACCCCTATTTCCTTTGCACGTGTAATTGAGTTTGCCGAAAGTAAATTTGTATAATTAATGCAGGCAATAATAAGAACCAAAAATGTTAAGATTAACAGTAAATATGAAAAAGGTTTCAATCCCCAATCCCAAACCGGCAATCCATCCCCTCTTTCATAATAATTATCTTTAAGGGGAATCAGTCTGTAATTGGTAATCTCAAAGTCATCTTTTGGAACATACTTTTTTACAAATGATGGGAAAAGAGATTCCAATTCTTTTGGGTCAGAGTTATTTTGAAGTTGAATATAAGTGTAAAAAGGGCCGTCACCCCAATATGTATTTGTTTTAATATTGGTAGATACAGAATTTGTTATTTTATCAAGACTGTTAAATGAAGCAAGAAAATCAAATTTAATAGTTGAATTAGGAGGAGCTTCTTTTATAATCCCTGTAACTGTAAAACCAAATTTTTTTGGAAACATTCTTGCCTGGAAATAAATTTTTTGTCCTATGGGGTTTTCATTCCCGAAATATTTCTTTGCTATGTGTGGAGTAATTACAACTGTAAACGGATCTACAAGTGCGGTTTTAGGATTTCCGTTTTTTAAAGGAAAAGTAAAAACCGAAAAGACAGAACTGTCTGCGAATACAAATCTTTTTTCGATGTTTGCTTCATCATTTGTATTCACCATACAGTATAATAGATTGGCAAACCTGACTTCATTTTTGATTGACGGATAATTTTCAAGAAGAAGAGGAGCTAGTGCAGTTCCGGTTTTGGAATCGGAAATTGAATACCCATTATATTTATAAACTCTATCAACCCTATAGATGTTTTTTCCATTCTTATGAAAATCATCGTAACTGTTTTCAAATTGAATATAGCTGAACATCATAAGAAAACAAGCCATCCCGAAAGCCAATCCAAAAATTGAAATGAATGAATAAAGCTTTTGGTTAAGCAAATTCCTTAATGCGACTTTCAAATAATTTTTTAACATAGTCTACCTTTTGTAATCAATAGAACGCGGATTGCACGCCTGCGTGCCGAAACGCACTTCGGTGTGCATGCACGGATTACGCTGATTTCCGCGGATAAAAATCCGTGTTAATCCGCTAAATCCGCGTTATCCGTGTTCCATTGTTTTCATTTTAAAATTATCATTCATACCTCAATGATTTCACCGGGTTTGCCAAAGCAGCTTTGATAGTATGATAACTTACAGTTGCTAACGCAACGAGCAAAACGATGATTCCTGAAATAATAAAAAACCAAATACTTATATCTATCCTATAAGCAAAATCCTGCAGCCAGATATTTAATAAATAATAAGAAACCGGTGAAGCTATAATAACCGCTATTAAAATTAATTTCATATAGTTGCCGGTAAACATTTTTACTATATCGAAAACCGATGCACCGAGAACTTTCCTTACTCCGATTTCTTTAGTCCTTTGTTCCGTTGAAAATGAGACCAATCCGAACAATCCCAGACAGGCAATTAATATTGCAAATGCAGTAAAGATTGAGAAAATCTTTTCCATCCTTTCTTCCGAACTGTAAAGCTGATTATAATCGTTATCTAAAAACGAATATGAAAATTCCTTACCCGGCAGTATTTGTTCCCACGATTTTTTCACAAATGAAATTGTCTTTTGAATATTAACCGGTAGAATTTTTACTGCAATAGTATAAAATCTTTTAGGATTTAAATAAAGAAAAACCGGTTCGATTTTATTATGCAGGGATTCAATATGAAAATCTTTAACAACTCCGACAACAACTGCAGTTCTTTCCTTCCCTTCTTTTCTGCCCGGGAGTAAAACTTTTTGGCCGATTGGATTTTTAAGGTCAAACTTTTTAACTGCCGATTGATTAAGTATAATTGCGCTCGTTGAATCCGTTGAATAATTTCCCGAAAAATTTCTTCCTTTAATAATTTTCAACTCTAATGCATCTACATAACCATAATCTACACCAATAGCTCTCATCATGATAGCATCATCTACCGAAGTGCCCGAAAGACGTATGCTTTGCTGTTCGTTGTTATTTTCCCCAGGGACCAAGTAAGTTCCGGATACTACTTTGATATTAGGATTAGAAAGCAATTTATTTTTTAGAACTTCATATTTATTAAACGATTCCGGTGAGTTTGCAGGATATGAAATCAGCACAACATTTTCTTTGTTGAATCCTAAGTCTGTATTCTTGACAAAATATAATTGTTTGAAAATTACAGTCGAGCCGATAATCAATGTTATCGATAAAAAGAATTGTGCGACTACCAGAGTTTTTCTAAATCCAAAACCGGATTTGTTAAAGTTCATTAAACCTTTTACGGATTTTATCGGATTATACCTTGAAAGAAATAATGCCGGGTATAAACCGGATACGATAGCTACTAATAATATTATTGCTAAAATAGTTCCGTAAAATTGAAAACTTGCAACAGGATTAATAGTAAATTTCGTCCCTAAAAAATCGGTCAACATGGGATAGAACAATTCGAAAATTATTAAGCTGAATGAAAAGGCGATTATAGTCAGCAGAAATGCTTCGCTTA
>CAZKUR010000003.1:0-18858 GCA_964556005.1 uncultured Ignavibacteriaceae bacterium
AAGCAGTTTTCCTTAAAGGCGGAGCCATAAATTCCGGCCCGACCGAATCAGATACCGTTGTATTTATAATATTGTTTGCAACTATTCTCTCATGCTCATGCAGTGACCAGCCCCAGATCTCATCGATACCATCAATTTGTTCGGGTTTCCTGGCGCCCCACAAAACAAAATCTGCACCTTGATCCAATGCCCACCTAACTGCAAAGTGAACCAGTTTCTTACCGTAATTTGCGTTGGCCATTTTTTTCAGTTTATCAACCGCTTCAAGGTACTGTTGATAACGCGGTTTTAAAAATTTAGGATCGGTTTTTCTTAAATCGTCACCGGTAAATTCAGTACCCTCTTTCATCTTTCCAGTAAGAAGTCCGCGGCATAAAACACCGTACACTACAAGTTTTATATTGTTCTCCTTACAGTAAGGCATAATTTCAGGCTCAATCTCTCTTTCAAACATATTGTAAGGAGGCTGGCATACATGCAGGGGTGAAACGGTTTTAAATTCTTTCATTTGTTCCACCGAAAAATTGCTTACCGCTATAGTGCGAATTTTCTCTGATTCAAAAATTTCATTCATGGCCTCTGCTGTTTCCACAATAGATACGCTGGAATCCGGCCAATGCACATTGTAAATGTCGATGTAATCGGTTTGAAGCCTTCTTAACGAATCGTCAATTTCTTTTTTGATCCTTTCCTTCGATGCATTCCTAAAAACTTCTCCATCTTTCCATTCAAGTCCTGTTTTGGTAGAAATAACGATCTTTTCTCTTTCACCGTATTCTTTTATTGCCTTGCCTACAATTTCTTCCGAACGCCCGAACCCGTAAGCAGGTGCGGTGTCGATTAAATTTATTCCTTCTTCAAAAGCATGTTGAATTGTTTTAATAGATTGTTTCTCATCTGTTCCGCCCCACATCCATCCGCCTATGGCCCATGTGCCTAAGCCGATTTTTGAAATTTCCTGACTAATGTTATAAATTTTAAGAGTCTCCATATTACATTTTCGATAATAAAAATTATTAATAAATGAGTTATATTGTTTAAATAAATTAATACTAATTCAAGTGATACATATCATTGTATACTTAAAGTAAATGAAATCAATTGTGTTTTAAGTACATATCAAATCAACAGATTAAATGCCAAACAATAATGGTATCTGTTTAATAAAAAGAAAACGTTTTTATTTACCAGGATAACTCTTGAACTGCACAAGGTTATAAATGCTGTTGACTTAGGCTGCTTTGTTCCCCAATAATGTCTTTTTTAAAGACATATTAAAACGGTCATAAGTTAGAAAGTAATCCTGCTTCCGTCATCTTTATTAAAGAAAAATAAATTTTTCGTATCAAAAGATAAGCCCACATTATTACCTTCTTTGTGCGCTGTTTCTCCAGATGTTTTTATCAGAATCTCAATTCCTTTAATATCAGCATAAATTATTGCTTCACTACCTAATGAACCTATAAGCTTAATTTTGCCCTCAAAAATTGCATCATGAATATCGGAAATTTTTAAATGTTCTGGTCGCACTCCGACAATTACTTTTTCTAAATCAACATTTTGATTTTTTAATAAATCTTTTTTTGCATATCGTATTATTTTGCCTTCCAATAAATTCATTGGGGGAGAACCGATAAACTTTCCTACAAATAAATTATCCGGCTGTTGATAAATTTCATCCGGTTTACCGGTCTGTAAAACACTGCCTTCGTTGAGAACCGCAATTTTATCTCCAAGCGACATTGCTTCGGTTTGATCATGAGTAACATAAATTGTCGTTAAGTTTAGCTTCCTTTGAATTTGCTTAAGTTCACTTCGCATGCTTATTCTTAAAAGAGCATCAAGGTTTGAAAGAGGTTCATCAAGTAAAAGGACATTGGGACTTCGTACAATCGCCCTGCCTAAAGCAACTCTTTGCCGTTGTCCGCCGCTAAGCTCGACTGGTTTAGCTTTTAATAAATTTGTTATTTGAAGAATCTCTGCAGCATTTTCAACTTTTTGTTTGATTTTTTGTTTCGAAGTCTTTGCTATGTTTAACGGGAAAGCAATGTTATCGAATACCGTCATATGAGGATATAAAGCATAACTTTGGAAAACCATTGCAACATCGCGTTCCTTCGGAGTTAAAAAAATTTTTTTATCTGAAGAAACAACAATCCTCTCACCGAATTTAATTTCTCCCAAAGTTGGTTTTTCGATCCCGGCAATAATATTTAACAGGGTTGATTTTCCGCAGCCGCTTGGGCCAAGCAAAACGAAAAATTGTCCCGCGTCAATTTCAAGATCGATTCCTTTTAATGCGGCTATCTTTCCTCGTCTAATCGAGAAAAATTCTTTTTGAATATTTTTAATTGTAACATTTTTCATCTTAAAACCTTTGTTATCCTTTTATTGCTCCTTCGGTCAAACCTTGAATGATATATTTTTGAAAGAATGTAATTAACAGTACCATCGGTATTGTTGCAACCACTGCACCAGCCATGATGTATCCCCAGGGAATCTGTCCGTGTAATCCTTCGAATAATGCAATGCCCACCGGGATTGTTCTGGCTTTATAATCAATCGTCAGCATCAAAGCAAAAAGGAATTCATTAAACGAATAAACAAATATCAACATGAAAGTCGAAAATGCACCAGGCAATGAAATAGGAAAAATTATTTTTTGAAGAATTTGAAACCTGTTTGCCCCGTCAATCAAAGCGGCTTTATCCAATTCTTTTGAAAGCCGGGAAAAATAGCTGAGCATAATCCACAGGGCCAGCGGCAATCCTAAAGTAATGTAAGGAAATATTAATGCATAATAAGTATTAATCCAACCAAGCCATGTCATTAGTTTAAATAAATAACCCACAATGCTGATTTGCGGAAACATTGAAACAGCCAACAATACAACCGGGATTACAACTCTTCCGGGAAATGTTAATCTTGTAATTGCATAAGCTGAAAGACTTGCGAAAAAAGTTGAAAAGAATGCTGCGGTTAATGAAATTATAATGCTGTTCCTTAAATAAGTTAATAGATGGACGGAGCTGCTTGTTAAAATTTGAATATAGTTATTCAAAGTTAATTCTAATGGAGTTTGAGAAAGAAGAAAATCAGGATGTTTACTGAGGGAAACCAAAAGCATCCAAACAAACGGAGTCAAGCAGAAAATCAAAAGAAAAACGATCCCGGAAAATTTCAGCAGCTTAATGACTGTAGTTTCTCTCATTTAACCACCTCTTTAAACTGTCCGAATTTAATATATAGAATTGCAAGTAGTGCAGCTAAAAGAAAAACGATGACTGAAGCTGCAGAGCCGTATCCGAAATCCCCGGAGACAAGATAGTCATAAGCATAAAGCGATAACGGAGTTGTGCTTCCTCCGGGCCCGCCTCCTGTTAAAACATAAACAAGATCGAAGATTCTTATTGCATCAATTGTTCTGAAAAGAAGTGCAACAACCAGTACAGGCTTAAGAAGCGGTAATGTAATTCTAAAAAATCTCTGCAAGAAATTTGTCCCGTCGATCATTGCCTGCTTGTAAAGATCGTTGGAAATTGTCGAAAGTCCAGCCAAAATAATTATTGTCATGAATGGAGTAGTTTTCCAAACGTCGCTTATTACAATCGAAAAAAATGCTCCTGCAGTTGTACCAAGCCAGCTAACCGGCTGATTTGAAATTCCCAGCTTAAGAACAAGATAATTGAATACCCCGAAATCATAATTATAAATCAACTGCCAAACTCTTGCAGAAATTGCAACAGGAATTGCCCAGGGAATAAGTATCGCTACCCGCATAAATCCTCGACCTGGAATAGTTTCATTAAGTAAAAGCGCAAAGATTACTCCGAAAAAAAGTTCCAGACTCACAGAAACAATAACAAAAATTAATGTGAATTCCACGGACTGCCAAAAATGCGAATCTCCGATTAATCTTTTATAATTTTCCAGCCCGATAAATTTGCCTGGCAGAAAAGTTACATCCCTAAAAAAGCTTGTAATTAAAGTTCCGATGACTGGAAGAAAAATGAAAATTAGCGCAATCAAAATTAATGGTGCATTAAATAAATAAGCATCCCTGATTTCTTTCTTATTAAATTCTATTTTATTTAGCTGCATAGAATTTTTCCAATTCATTTATATGATTCTGCATTTGCTTCAATGCATAAGCCGGTTTTATTTTATTTGCCAAACAATCGTTTACATATCTTTGAATTACTTCCGAAAGCTGCGGGTAATAGGGTATCGTTGGACGCGCAACAGTGTGTTTGAATGCCTCGTATAAAATTTTTAATCTTGGAATTTGTTTTAAAAGCAGCGAATCGCTGTAAATGTCTTTGCGTCCCGGGTTCCAACCGACTTTTAAAAGCAATTGCTTTTGTACTTTATAAGAAGTTACATATTGGATAAAATCCCACGCTTCGTTTTTTTCATCGGAATATTTCGACATCCCGATATGCCATCCTCCCAGAGTTGAAACGCTGTTATGATCAATAAAATGCGGCAAAAGTGTCAAGCCGACTTTACCTCTTACCGGAGAGTCTTTGCTTTGATGAAGTTTCCATGCATATGACCAGTTTCGTTCGAATATTGCATTACCGCTCTGGAAAGCTCGTCTGACTTCCTCTTCTTTCATTTCAGTGTAAGTGTTGGGAGGAGAGATTTTGTATTTATAAATTAGATCATGCATAAACCGGAGAGCTTTTAAATTTTCAGGTGTGTCGAGGTTGATTTTGCCGTTTTGTAAAATTCCTCCTCCGTTCGAAGCAATGAATTCGAGGAAATCACATACCAATCCTTCGTACTGTGCACCCTGCCAGTCGAAGCCGTTAAAATTTAAATTATTTTTCTTTTCAGCAGGCGTAATCTTTTTGCATTGGTCTACTAATTCATCCCATGTTTTAGGCGGATTATTAAATCCGAATTTTTCAAGTAAATCTTTGCGGTAATAGAATAAACCAACATCCAAAAAGACAGGAAGTGCATAAAGCGTATCGTTTAATTTATCTACTGTGTTTAATATACCTTTGAAAAATATATCTGTAGAAAATTTACTTTTCGTAACATAGGGAGTAAAAGGCTGAAGCCATCCCGAACGAATGAACTGGTTTATCCAAACCACATCCATTAAAAAGAGATCGGGATCCGGCTGCTTGGATTCTAAAGAAATAACTAACCCCTGTCTTCTTTGATCGGTGTAAGTCGGCTGGCGGATTAACTTTAGATTGTAACCTGTTTGATTATTGAATTGACTTACGACTGAAGCCCAAAAATCCACCTCTTCTGGTGACCCGCCAATCCAGATTGTAAAATCCTTTTTTGTGCTTCCGCATTGAATGGAAAAGAATGAGATGGTTAAAATTAATATTAAAGATTGAATTTTCTTCATGTCTTCATATTTGTTTCTCCTGAAAAAAAAACTTCAGCAATGAAGAAGGTACTTTAACAATGATAAAAAAATAGTTTTAAAATAATTCAATAAAATTAATTACTGCCTAAGATTTCAATTATTTTTCGACAAAATGCAGGAAGATCCTCAGGCGACCGCGAGGTAATAATATTTTTATCATGAACTACTTCCTGATCCTTCCATTTACCTCCCGCATTTTCAATATCGTCTTTAATGGAGAAGAAGCTTGTAACATTTTTATCTCTGACTACATCTGCAGAAACCAGCATCCATCCGGCGTGACAAATTGCTGCGATAATTTTATTTTCTTCATTCATTTTTTTTACAAACTCTACCATCTCCGGTATCCTGCGCATCCTGTCCGGTGAATATCCCCCGGGGATAATGAGCGCATCAAAGTCTGACGCATTTACTCCGAGAATTCCGATTTGGGCTTCAATGGTTAAGCCGCGTTTACCTGAATATTCTTTAACTTTAGGACCAACAATCAGAGTCTCGGCACCTTCTTCTTTCATTCTTAAATACGGATACCAAAATTCGAGATCTTCATAAAGATCTTCGATGAAATAAACTATCTTTTTATTACTCAGTTTCATAAATGTTTTCCCTTTCAATTAAATGAAATGCCATTTATGCTTATTCTGTTTAAGCAAGTCGCCTGCCTCCGGCGGGCCCCAGCTCCCGGCTTCATAATTTGGAAATTTCAGCCAGGGTTTATCTTCCCACTTTTTAATAATGGGGTCTACTATCGACCATGCTTTATTTATCCAATCAGCGCGCGGAAAAAGTGTTTGATCTCCTTCCATCGCATCATAAAGCAGCCATTGGTACGAGCTTGGCGGTTTATCTATTCCGAATGCTTTATCATAACGGAAATCCATGTTAACTGGAACCAACCTTAATTCAGCGCCGGGTCTTTTTGCCGTGAACCTGTATTCGATTCCTTCATTAGGCTGCAGTCTGAAAGATAAAACGCTATGGTCCATTTCTTCTTTTTTATTATTAAGAAACATTAAATGCGGGGTTGGTTTAAACCTAATAGTAACTTCGGTAAGTTTTGTCTTTAACCTTTTCCCTGTTCTCAAATAAAATGGAACACCTGACCAACGCCAATTATCGAGGTGAATTTTTAAGGCAGCAAATGTGGGAGTCGTTGACTGCTTTGAGACATTATTTTCGTCCCTGTAACCCGGAACTTTCTGCCCATTAATTATTCCCGGACTATACTGCCCGAGTACACAATCTTTTTCAACATCAATTTTACAGATTGACCTGAGAACCTCAACTGTTTGCGTCCGGAGAGATGCGGCATCGTACATTACAGGCGGTTCAATTGCGGCAATACACAAAAGCTGAAGCAAATGATTTTGAACCATATCGCGGACAATCCCGGTACTCTCATAAAAATTTCCTCTTGTACCGATTCCCAAATCCTCTGAAACGGTAATCTGAACATTATCAATATAATTGCGGTTCCAGATCGGTTCGAAACCGGGATTTGCAAACCTGAATACAAGCATATTTTGAACTGTTTCTTTGCCAAGATAATGATCGACCCTGTAGATTTGATCCTCGTTTAAAACTTCCTGCAGTGAGGAATCGAGCTTACGAGCGGATTCCTCGTCTCTGCCGAACGGTTTTTCTATTATGATTCTTCGCCATCCGCTGTTGCTTTTTGTTAGATAAACACTATCAAGGTTTTGAATAATTGTTCCGTAATACTCCGGTGGTGTGGATAAATGATATAATACATTATCCGGAATATTAAATTTTTTTTGTACTTCTTTTATCTTCTGAACTAATTTTTCATACGGGTCAAGTGAGTTATCAAAATTGCCACGGACATAAAATAACCGCTTTGCAAAATCATTCCATTCCTTTTCACCACATTCAGAATGGTTCTTTACCGCATCATGCATTTTTTCTCTAAACCCATCGTCTCCCCAATCTCTTCGTGCAAACCCGATAATTGCAGAAGGAGCAGGCATTAAATTTTTACAGTTAAGATTAAATAATGAGGGAACCAATTCTTTTCGTGTTAAGTCACCGGTTGCGCCGAATATTACAACTATACAAGGATCGGCAAGACTTTTAAATGAAATTTCGTCATGCTGCACTTTGATTTCACTTTTGTTCATAGATAAATCTTTCGATAAGTTTTAATCATCACCATCAATTTATCATAAATAACGATACTTGGCAGTTATAGTCCATTCCATGGCCGTGCTTGTTTTTAATAAATACTATCGACGCTTTCCTTTCACGGAATGGTCCGTGACAGCCAAGTATTACATTTAAAAACGTTGGTGGCATAACACCAATAGCTCGAAGGTGTTTTTTATTGTATCGCCTCCGGCATAATCATCGAAATAACAATAAAAATCCGAAGCATTTTCAGTTCAATATTTTATTTTATTAAAGCCGCAAATTCTTTCAAGCCTTTGTCGATATCTTTTCCCAAATGAATTCTAATAACTCTTCTTCCTTTATCGATTAAAGAGCGGAGATCGCCTAATACCTGTGCTCTCTGTAAAGTTGCAAATCCGTATTCACTGCCGGGAATAGGTAAGTCGTTTTCAGCATCAGCAGTAAAAATTATAAAGGCACCTGTGTTAGGACCTCCTTTATGTAATTGACCGGTTGAATGCATGTAACGTGGTCCATAGCCAAGAGTTGTTGCAACCTTTAAATCATTCCGGAGTTTCATTCTGATTGAATGAAGCTGCTTCTGCCTTGAAGGCGTTTTCAAAAAATAGGCTAACAAAGCAAAATAATCGGGAGAGGAAGCAAGCTTCAAATATGAATTTAAAAAGCTCTTTATTGACTTTTTATGCTCTTTGAAAAACCACTTGCTGGAAGAATCTCCATAAACGGATAAGCTGCCTGATTTCAAAATAGGTTCACCTTCATTAAATGATCCGTTTTCTTTCCACTGATTTAATAAGTCCTTACTGTTCTTTTTACTTTCGGCTACATTCGGCTGGTCGAAGGGATTTACACCGATAATTTTGCCTGCGGTTGCGGTTGCTAATTCCCATCTGAAAAATTCCGCACCGATTGAGTATTTATTCTTTAATTCAATCTTTACAACCGGCTGGCCGTTTTTCTCAAGAGCATTTAATTTTCTTTCATCTGCCTGTTTATCGTCGCCTCCTGCCTGAAGATAAACAAAAACTCTATCATTGCCGTAAACTTCGGGTTTTCCCAAATCTTCACCTTCAATCGGGACTAATCCATTTCCTTCTTTACCGGTACTTTCTGCAATCAATTGTTCAACCCAATATCCATACGCGCTTATAGATTTTGAAAGCACAAAAGTAACTTTATCTATTCCTTTTTTCTTATACATTCCAAGCACGGTTCCCAGGCTGACACCGGGATTTGCTTCGGAAGGAACGAACTCGCCGCAGCTTATTTTCATCTGCTGAGCATTGTCTAAAATTTTTGTAATATCAATTCCGGTAAGAGCCATTGGGACTAAACCGAAATAAGACAATGCCGAATATCTTCCGCCGTAATCTTCCGGATTTTTAAAAACGTATCTGAAGTTATTTCTGTTAGCTTCGTCTATTAGAGGAGTTCCGGGATCGGTAGTAGCAATAAAATGTTTGCCCGGATTTTCAATTCCGGTTTCGGTTACTTTGTTCCAGAAATATTTATAAAAACTTAATGTTTCGGTTGTTGTGCCTGATTTACTGGCTACTATAAATAAAGTTTTATTTAAATCGATCTGTTTCTCAACATCCTCAACAGCTTCCGGTGCCGTATTATCCAGCATAATTAATTTTGGAAATCCCGGCGCAGAATTAAAAGTTTCTCTCATTACTTCCGGGCATAAGCTGCTGCCTCCCATTCCAAGCAAAACAACATGTTTATATTTTTCGTTTTTAATTTCTTTTGCGAAATTTTTAATTTCATCAATTCGTCCGATAAAATTTTCAATATACAGCCAGCCTAAACGGTTGCGGATTTCCTCGGCAGCGACGGGATCGCTTTTCCATAAATAAGGATCTTTGCTGTGCAGTCTTCTTGAATATTGTTTTTCATCAAGCGATTCCAGAGCATTATTTATTTGAGATTTTAAGCTTCCGAAATTTATCGCCTGTTCACCTTCCTGGCCTTGTAAGTAAAATCTTCGTTTATTGGCTAAATTTTCCATCAATTCATCGTATGGATCGATAAATTTTTGTACGCCTTCGTTAACTAATTGAGTGGTAACAAAATTTAAATCGACTCCCACTTTTTTAAAATCGCTGAAAACCTTTACCGCTTCCTCAACATCTTTTTCTATCGTATTTTCGACAATCACCCCATGATCATAAAATGCATCAATGGTGTGATCGGGCAAAGTATTTACCGTGTCCGGGCCGATTAAAGGTTCGACATATTTAACATCGCTGTATAAAGGATCCTTTGTACTTGTACTTGCCCATAGAGGCCTTTGAACTTTTGCACCTTTTTCTTTCAAATGCTGCCAGGCATCTCCGCTGAAAATTTTCTTAAAACTTTGATAAGCAAGTTTAGCGCTTGCAATTGCAGCTTTGCCTAATAATTGTTCTGGCCGTACATCATCCCCCGAACTTTTTTCAGGAATAATTAAATGATTTAAAAGCTGATCGGTTAAAATATCAATTCGACTTAAGAAGAAGCTTGCAACGGATGCAATGCTATCCACTGGCTTATCTTCCGATGCTCTTCTTTCAAGCGCTCTTATATATGCTTTTGCAACTGCTTCGTAGGCTTCAATAGAAAAAAGAAGAGTAATATTTATGTTTACGCCTTCATAAAGCATTTGTTCAATTGCCGGCACACCTTCAATTGTACCTGGAATTTTAATAAAACAATTCGGCCTGTCGACAAGATTAAAAAGTTTTCTTGCTTCCTCAATTGTACCTTCAGTGTTATGAGCCAAATAAGGGGAGACTTCCAGGCTTACAAATCCGTCTACACCGTTTGATTCATCGTAAACTGATTTTAAAACATCGCATGCATCCTGAACATCTTTAACCGTTAATGCCTCGTAAATTTCATGAACCGATTTTTTCTGCGCTACAAGTTTTTTTATCTGCTGGTCGTAATCATTGCTTTTTGTAATTGCTTTATTGAAGATAGACGGATTGGAAGTTATGCCGCGTAAACCGAATTGAGTAACTCTTTTTTTAATTTCACCTTTTTTTATTTTGCCTCTTGTTAAATTATCGAGCCAGTAGCTTTGTCCGTAATTTATAAGATTTAATAAATTATTCATTAAATATTCTCCTTTTCAAAATTTTTATCCGGGATGTTGTATCGTTATATGATTTATTAAAAAATATTTTTTAAATAATAGGAAATAATGAATTTGTAAAGATAGAAATTAAATTCGTACTCTACTTATAAAATTATTATTTACTGCGTAATTTTTTTAATTGGATGCTTCTCTTTACTCTCTCATTTTAATGTTATAGTGCATGAAAACTTACAAATTCAGTTGTGGATAAGTATTGAGCCAAGTCAAAAAGGGGAGTAAAATAAAACGGGAATATTCTTATAACAAATAAATTCAGATAAAATTAATATCCCTACCCGATTTTACCACATCGCCCTCCTAAAGAAAAGAAATCTGCCGAAGTGTCAAAGTCCGGTCGAATTCGTTTTGGAAAAAATTCTAACAGTGAACCACCTTCTTTTACAAAATCATTCTGCATATCTACAACGATTACTGCTGTGGTTTTTGATTTAAGATTTCTTTTGGTTTATTTTTTTATTTCAGAGACTTCGACGGTACTCCCAGTAATAATTTGAAACTCATTTTTCCTTTCCTAATTATGAATTATTTTATTTACCTATACTGTCTCGGCTCTTTCCTTCCGCAGGCTTTTATGCTTTTTTTCGTTATTTGTTTCATTGTTTTTTCCGTTACTGCCGACTTTCTCCAGTATCCAATCAATTTGTTTACCTTCAAGAGTTTCATTTTCAATAAGCCCTTCTGCTAAAGCATTTAGCTTTGTCCTATTACTTTGAAGCAGATTCAGAGCTTTATTTTCCATCGCGGAAATTATGTCGTGAATTTCTTCATCGATTATTTTTTGAGTATTCTCGCTGAAATCTTTCTGCTGTGCGATTTCTCTTCCAAGGAATAAATGCTCTTCGCCCTGCTTAAAGAAAACCGGTCCTAATTTTTCGCTCATTCCCCAGAGGCAAACCATTTTTCTTGCAAGATTCGTTACCTGTTTTAAATCCGAAGAAGCGCCGTTTGAGATATCGTTAAAGACAATTTTTTCAGCACACCTTCCGCCGAGAGCAACTGCTATCCTTGCGAGAAGATATTTTTTATTAAAGTTGTGTCTTTCAATCTCCGGAGTTTGCTCTGTTACTCCAAGCGATCTTCCGCGTGGGATTATAGTTACTTTTTCAAGAGGGTCAGTTTCAGGCAATAATTTAGCAAGTAATGCATGGCCTGCTTCATGGTAAGCAATTATCTTTCTTTCATCTTCATTTATTAATTCTTCTCTTTCTTCACCTAACAAAATTTTATCGCGTGCTTCATCAAAGTCTTCCCTTTCAACTTTATATTTCTTTTTTCTTCCGGCAAGTAAAGCTGCTTCGTTGACAAGATTTTTAAGATCGGCTCCAGAAAAGCCGACTGTACGGGCAGATATGTTTTCAAGATCTACGTCTTCTGAGAGAGGAACACGCCTTGAATGAATTTCAAGTATCTTTTGCCTGGCTTTTTTATGCGGCAGTTCAAGTGTTATACTTCTATCAAATCTGCCGGGTCGAGTTAGGGCAGGATCTAAAACATCTGGGCGGTTAGTTGCAGCCATAACCACAACAGATTGACTGGGTTCGAAACCATCCATCTCGCTTAAAATTTGGTTTAGTGTCTGTTCCCTTTCGTCATGCCCGCCGCCTAATCCTGTTCCGCGTGCTCTGCCGACAGAATCGATCTCGTCAATAAAAATAACTGCAGGTGCTTCCTTCTTTGCATTTTCAAACAAGTCTCTTACTCTCGATGCACCGACACCCACGAACATCTCGATAAATTCCGAACCGCTGATGCTGTAAAAAGCGACATCAGCTTCTCCCGCAGTTCCACGAGCTAAAAGTGTTTTACCCGTTCCGGGAGGGCCCATCAATAATACACCTTTAGGTACGTTGGCACCAAGCTTTGAAAATTTCTGCGGATTTTTTAGATAGTCTATAATTTCTTTTAAATCTACTTTTGCACTTTCCAGGCCTGCAACGTCTTCAAAGGTTACATTTGCTTTTTCTTTGTGGAATCTTTTAGCATTGGATTTCCCTATGCCGAAAAATCCACCTCCGCCCATCATTCCCCCCGTTTGTCCCTGCATCTTCTTTTTCATGTAAACAAAATATCCGATAATTAAAACCCAGGGCAGAAGCCAGATGAGCATATAGCTAATCCATGAATTGTTTTGTTCCTTCGCAATTATCGTTACACCATTTTTCTCAAGATTGTTCATTAAGTCGGGGTCATTAAACGGCGGCATTATGGTTGAGAAATAATCAAATTTTGCAGTGTCTTTATTTGATATTTTGAGGTAAGGATGATTAAACTTTCCGGTAATGCCCTCTCCTTGTACTGTAATTTTTGCAATATTCTTTTGTGATACTTCCTTCTTGAATTTTGAGTATGGAATATTAACACTTTGTTTTCCGTTAAACGTTCCTGAAAAGTATGAGCCTATCATCCAGATAAGAAAAAACGCAACTAATATTTTCCACCAACTGCCGAATCCACCGCCGGCAGGCATTGAAAAATTAGGACGTTTATCTGGATCTGTTTTATCTTTTTGATCAGGTTGGTTGTTTGAATTCATTTTCTAATTCCTTCCATCTCTTCATATTCCTATTTTATAAATAGTAAAAAAATTCAATAAAAATGAAAGCAGTATGAAGATTCGTTTGTTTTGTGATATAATTTAAACAGTAATAGTCACTAATGGTAGTTGGCATCACTAATCCGTAAAAGCGTGTAAAGCTCATCAAATCAATGAATAAAAGAATTTCAGAATCGTAATCTCAGGCTTAATATGATCATTGTTTTCATTGACAATGGTTGATGAAGGAATCAATTAGAGTTCAACTTCATTTCAAGTAACTGGATAGTTTTTGGTTTTCCAATTTCCAAATCAATCACACGTTTTGGAAATTGGAATATAATTAAAGCCAAGCAATAGCTATAAAATTTTATTCCAATTAAATTTGTTATCAATTTATTTTTTAAATTCGAGTATTACTTTTAAACCATGAATGAAAAAAAGAATATAACCGTCTGGCTGCATCATCTGCAGGAAGAAATAGATGCTGCATTTTTATATCGAGTGCTCGCAAGTATGATCAATGATGAAAAGAAGAAAGATATTTACTTAAGATTAGCTGTCATTGAAGACAAGCATATTGAAGCCTGGAGGGATTTATTATTAAAAGCCGATGTAAAGCTCAAAGATGATAAACCGTCAGCCAAAGCAAGAACCCTTGTCTGGTTATCTCAAAAGTTCGGGCATTGGCTTTTATCGAAAGCATTGATGAGTGAAGAAGCTGAAGAAGTAAAATCTTATCTTGGTTTGTATAAAGAAAGCGGAGACGAGGCTACAAAAAATATCGCATTACGGTTAGCAAAAGATTCAGCGGGCCATGCAAATGAATTGATGGAAATTAAAGGAACAACAGATGAACCATGGCATAAGTCGGAATCGGGAGGTTTGCTGCGAAATATAGTTTACGGTTTTAACGACGGCTTAACGGCAAACTTCGGTTTGATCGCGGGAGTAATCGGTGCAAGCGTTGCCCCTCATATTATTTTAATTTCAGGTATATCGGGAATGATAGCAGATGCGCTATCGATGGGTTCGTCAGGTTATCTTGCCGCTGTGAGTGAAAAGGAAGTCTATGATCATGAAAGGAGAATGGAAAAAGAAGAAATCCTTTTAATGCCTGAATTGGAAACGGAAGAACTTGCCTTGATTTATGAATCGAAAGGAATGAGCCGGGAAGATGCCGTTTTTCGTGCGTCCGAAGTAATGAAGAATCCAGCAAATGCTCTTGAAGAAAAAGTAAGAGAAGAACTTGGAATTATTGAGGCGAATTTCAGTCCTTTTAAAGAAGGATGGATAACCGGTTTAGCAACAGCAATTGGTGCTATTATTCCTGTTTTCCCGTTTTTCTTTTTTAGCGGAACAACAGCAATAATTATTTCGTTTATCATTGCGATGCTGGCACATTTCGGAGTAGGCGCTGCACGAAGCTTTTTCACTGGCCGAGGCATTTTCCGCAGCGGGTTCGATATGTTTATCGTTGGATTTGGAATTGCGGCTATTGGTTATTTTATCGGGGAATTGATTGCCCGGTTGTTGTAATATTTATTTAAACCGTCCTTGAATATTTTGCCGTATCTTCTTTTCTTTCAATATATCCGTCAAAATTCATTGCGATATTTCTGATGAGTAATCTTCCCATATCGCTAACGACTATTTTATCATTATTGATTTCAATTAATTTATCGGCTTCCATTTCCTTTAGATTATTTAATCCCCAGGCAAAATATTTTTTGAAATCGATCTTAAATTGATTTTCAATTTTCGGAATGTTTAATTCAAAATCACACATCAATCTCATGATAACTTCTTTACGCAATATGTCATCGTTGTTCAATCTGTATCCCCTGGTGATCGGAAATCTTTCTTCATCCAGCGCTTTATAATAATCTTTTTCAGTTCTATAGTTTTGAGAATAAATTCTTCCAAGTTGACTGATACCGGTAATTCCTATTGCATAAAGATCTGCCTCAGCATTTGTGCTGTAACCCTGGAAGTTGCGGTATAATTTTTTTTCTTTTAAAGCGATTGAAAGCTCATCATCCGGTTTTGAGAAATGATCCATCCCGATAAACACATAACCTGCACCGGTTAATTTTTCAATTGTCATTTTTAAAATGCCCAGTTTTTCTTCCGGTTCAGGGATGTCTTCTTTATGAATTAATCCCATGTGCTTTTTCAGCCAGGGAACATGTGCGTAATTGAATACTGCAATTCTGTCCGGGGAAATGTCGATGATTTTATCAACGGTATCGGCAAAAGAATCAACAGTTTGAAAAGGCAGTCCATAAATCAAATCTAAGTTGATGCTGTGATATCCAAGTTCTCTTACCCATTGAACTGTTTGCCGGGTTATATCTTCCGGTTGAATCCTATTTACAGCTTTTTGAACTTTTTCATTAAAGTCCTGCACTCCCATACTTATCCGGTTAAAGCCGTTATTTCTTAATGCTTCAAGATGTTCTTTCGTCAAGCCACGCGGATCAATCTCACAGCTATTTTCCGAATCCTCTGTGAATTGAAAAGATGTTTGAATGTATGAGGCTAAATCTACAATTTCACTGGGATTAAGATGAGTTGGAGTCCCACCTCCCCAATGCAGCTGCGAAACTTTTCTATCTGGTAGAATGTAGCTTCTGATTAAATCCGTTTCTTTTTTTATGTATCGAATATATTCGGCAACCCTGTCGCGGTTCCGTGTTATGATCATATTGCAGCCGCAGAAGTAACATAACGTATCACAGTACGGCAGATGATAATAAAGTGAAATGTTCGGCAGATTGTTGCCGTAATTTGTTTTAACGATTTCATCCATGTAATCTTCCGCCGTGAATGCTTCCGTAAATTGCGGCGCCGTAGGATAGCTTGTGTATCTCGGTCCCGGCTTATCGTATTTCTTAAACTTCGTCAAATCCAATTCAAACATAATAACCTCTTTTCTTTTTTTACTGCAGAGACGCAGAGACGCTGAGTTAAAAATTCAAAACTTTTCTATGAAATCCATCAATTAATCTCGGTACATTAAAATTAATTAATAATCCTAATTTCTTATTCATCAATTTTAAATATGTTAATAATTGTGCATCATGAACAGGAAGTAAAACTTCGACTGATTTTAATTCAACTATTACTTTTTTTTGAACTAATAAATCAATCCTAAAATCAATATCAAGGTTTTCGTCTTTTTAAATAACCAGAACAGCAACTTGCCTTTCAACAAATAATTTTCTATTTCGTAACTGCTTGTATAAACAAATTTCATAAACACTTTCTAATAAACCCGGACCTAATTCTTTATGCACTTCGATAGAGCAATCCAAAATTAAACTGCTGATTTTATTTAGCTCAATTTGATTCATTCCTCTGTGACTCTGCGGTGAAATATTTCGCTTTCTTCTTTTACAAATTGTACAAGCGCTTTGGCTTTATCCGGCTCAACATCGGGAAGGATTCCATGTCCAAGATTAAAAATATGACCGTTTCCTTCACCGTAAGAACTTAAAACTTTTATTGCCTCATTTTTTATTTTATCTTCACCGGCATAAAGTACTGCGGGATCAAGATTTCCCTGGAGAGAAACTTTTTCGCCTATCTTTTTTCGAACTTCACCGATATCCATTGTCCAATCCAGACCGATAACATCCGCACCGGAATCGGCAAGCTTATTAAACGAATGATGAACGCCTTTTGAAAAAACAATTACCGGTTCATCATTTCTTTTTAATTTAGAAATAATCTTTGAAATATATTCCAAAGAAAATTCTTCGTAGTCGGCCTTTGAAAGAATTCCTCCCCATGTATCGAATATTTGTACTGCATCGGCGCCGGCTTCTATTTTTGCAGAAAGATAAAGTGAAACGGCATCTGAAATTTTATCTAAAAGCTTATGAGCCAAAGCCGGGTTATTATAAATTAATTTTTTTACAAATGAAAAACTTTTCGAACCTTTGCCCTCAACCATATAAGTCAATAATGTCCATGGAGAACCGCTGAAACCGATTAACGGAACTCTACCGTTGAGTTCTCTTTTTGTTAAAGCAACGGCATCGAGAACAAATTTTAAATCTTTAAGCGGGTCAATCTCTTTTAGGGTTTTGACACTATCTTCAGTTCTTACAGGGTGTTGAAAAACAGGTCCAATTCTTTCATGCATTTCGAGGTGCATTCCCATTGCTTCAGGAATTACGAGAATGTCTGAGAAAATAATTGCAGCATCGACTCCGATTATATCAACAGGCTGAATTGTAACTTCGGATGCAAGTTCAGGAGTTTTGCACATAGTTAAAAATTCTGCTTTTTTACGGACCTCCCGGTATTCAGGTAAATACCGACCTGCCTGCCGCATTATCCAGATTGGAGTTCTTTCAACAGGTTCTTTTTTACATGCTCTTAGAAATAAATCATTTTGAAAGTTTTTCAAATTCTCTCCTAATTCAAAGTCTTATTATTTCTATAAAAACTAACGATAGCTTTTGTCAGTCCGTCGATAGTATATTCCGCCGGCATTATTGTTACGCTTACATTTTTTTCTTCAATTGCCGATTTTGTTGTTGGCCCGATAGCAGCAATATTCAAATCCTTAAAATATAATTCCGGGTTTGGGATGTTCATTATCTGTAAAAAATTTTTGAAAGTGGAAGGGCTTGTGAAAATAAACAAATCCGGTTTTGTACTTTTCAATTTTTCCAATTGCCCGTTTATACTTTCAGCAGATGGAACCGCAACATTGTAAACAGGCGCCGTTTTAATTTTAGCACCAAGTTTTTCCAATCCTTCGGGGAGCTCTTCTCTGCCGATTGCCGATCTCGGGATAAAAATCAATTTATTTTTAATATCGAGTGATGACAATGTTTCAATAACGCCGTTTGCGCTAAAATTATTTGGAACTATGTCAACCGGTAAATTATTTTTTTCACAAACACCTTTTGTCTTATTACCTACCGCTATTGATTTGACCTTATTAAAATTAAATTTAATTCCTAGTTCTTCAATTCTTTGTTTAAACATCGTTACTGCATGTGCGGAAGTGAAGATAATAAAATCAATCTGCTCTTTGCTTTTTACAACCGAATCGAATTCTTCCCAGCTATCCGGCGAAACAATTTCAAGGGTCGGTATAATAATAACATTTGCTCCAAGCCGATTGAAAACTTCAGCCGATTCTTTTGACTGATCTACTGTCCGTGTAATTACTATTGTTTTATTTTTTAAAGGCAGAGGATCGAAATTTTCAAATCCGGAAAACAATCCGTGTAGCACAAAATCAAAAATCCTTTCCCTATCGTTTATCATTTCAGCTTCCGAATAATTTTTTTCTATCCCCCTGTTTATTGCGCCGTAAATGCTACCTAAAATTAAGCTCACCGCAAAATCTTTATCGATATTTCTGAAAAACCCGCCGGCTTTTCCGTTCTGGATAATTCCCGCCAGCATATTATTAAGTTCTAATTCAAGGTCCCTTAATTCCGAGCAGTTTTCGTTTTCAGCTTCTAAGAATTCCTTTTGATACATCAAAAAGAAATTCCGGTACTTCATCATGAACATGTAAAGGTGAATAATATACGAGTAAAGAGAATTAAGAGTGTTCGTATCGGTTTTAATTTTATTTGAGAGCGAAGAAATTAATTTCTCCATTCTTAAACGCAT
>CAZKUR010000003.1:18958-57388 GCA_964556005.1 uncultured Ignavibacteriaceae bacterium
GCAATCTGTTTTGCTTTCTCTTCTGTAATAGAGAAATTGCATGAATTTGGATCGGAATTGCAATTTGGAATACCGACTATCTCTTTATTTGTTAAAACATTTCCTTCGCTGTCCATTGTAAAACGAATTTCATTATCAACATAAGGTTTGTCCGGCATCTTTAATCGATATGCCATAAAGTAATCCGAATCAATCTTTTCCATTTTACCGAAGTCGGGAGAAATATATTTTTTGAAGTACTCAGAGCCTGTCCGGGCAGAGATATAATTATTTGCTTTCTGCATTATCCTGGAAGGAATTTTAGTATCCTGAGTTTCCGATTTTGTACAAGAGCAGGAATAAATCAGTACAGGAAGCGATAAGAATAGAATTAACCGCAAACTATTTTTACGAATATTTGAAAAAGTTTTTTTCATTTGACCCTCTCGTTTTTATAGATTTCTTGAAGAATTTCATTTGCTCCTGCCTTCAACAGATCTTTAGCCAAATTTCTTCCAATTTTTTCCGGTTCGTTTTTACTTCCTCTTACTTTTTTCCTAAACGTATAAGTTCCATCAATCGAGCCGACAAAAGCATCTAAATAAAAACCGTTCGACTTAACTTCACCAAATGCCCCAATCGGTACCTGGCATCCGCCTTCCAAAGTTCTTAATAAAGCTCTTTCCGCAAGTACAGCTTTGTAAGTTTCCTCGTGATGAAGAGAAGTTAAAATTTCGTTTATTTCATTAGAATTCCCCCGGGTTTCGATACCCAATGCACCTTGTCCAACAGCCGGAAGTATTTCATTTCTATCTATAATAGAAGATATATGCTTTGATAATTTTAATCTTTCAACACCAGCTCTTGCAAGTATAACGGCATCCCAATCGGATTTGAGAAATTTTTCAATTCTAGAAGGAACATTACCGCGCAAATCATGAATTGTAATATCTGGTCTTAAATGCAGCAACTGACTTTTTCTTCTAAGCGAACCGGTAGCAACAACTGCATTTCCTTTAAGTGAATGAATAGTAATTTTTTTCTTTCGGGCAATTAAAACATCCTCAACCGGATGCCGCTTTGTTACCGCTGTTAGCTGCAGTCCTTCAGGCAATATAGTTTGAAGGTCTTTTAAACTATGAACGGCGATATCAATTTCTTCATTTAGAAGATAGTTTTCCAGCTCTTTTGTAAATAAACTTTTATCACCTATTTTGGAAAGTGCAACATCCTGAATTTTATCGCCCTTTGTTTTGACTATCTTTATTTCAACCGAAACATTTTTGTTCTTTTTTACCAATTGATCTTTTACGAAATTTGCCTGCCAGAGGGCTAGTTGGCTTCCGCGTGATCCTATAATAATTTTTGTCCTCAAAATGATTGCCTGATTTATTTTTATTTTTCCTGCTTGTTTTGTTTATCGATGCCGAATAGTTCTCTAAGAATACTCATCTTTACTATGGTTTCTGCATTAGAGCTTCCGGTTTCGGAATTTTTTTTCAATTCAACCATAGGCTGATGAAGGAGCTTATTTATAATTCTTTTCGTGATAATTTCCAGCTTTTCACGATCATCGGAAGAAAATTTGTTTTTGTTTTTTTCAACTTCTTCAGCCCTGATATTTTCAAAATAATCCCTTAGGTTTTTTATTGTGGGAGCAACTTCCAATGAATTATACCAGTTAAAGAAATTATCAAGTTCCTCTTCAATGATTGCTTCTACCTTTGGAATTTCCTCTTTCCTTTTTGTAAGATTCTGCTCTACGATAATGTTGAGAGAATCGATATCATTATAAAAAACATAATCGATTTCTTTGCAAGCCGGGTCGATGTCTCTTGGAATTGCGATGTCCATTAAAACCATTGAGGCGTAATTCCTTTTTTTCATCGAGGATTCAATTTCTTTTTTTGTGAGGATTAAGTTATCCGAACTTGTTGCACTTAAAACAATATCGAATTCATGGAGATAATCTTTGAAGCTGTTAAACGGTAAAATGTTGGCTCTCAATGATTCGCCTAACTTTTCAGCTTTTTCATAAGTCCTGTTTGTTATGGTCAATCTCCCGATACCGTGATCTTTTAAATGTTTTGCAGCTATCTCGCCGGTTTCGCCTGCGCCTATTACCAAAGCTGATTTTTTATTTAGATTGGAAAATATTTTTTCAATTAGCTGAACCGCAGCGTAGCTGACTGTAACGGCGCCTTCGCTGATCCCGGTTTCTGAAATTGCGCGTTTTCCAACTCTAATTGCAGCATCAAAAACTTTTCTCATAAAGTAGCCGGCAAACTTTAAGTCTTCCGCTACCTGGAAAGAATCTTTTACTTGTTTGAATACCTGGTTATCGCCGACTATTAATGAATCGATTCCTGTAGCTACACGGAAAATATGTTTTACGGATTCTCTTGAAAGAAAGCTCTGAAAATTTTCCGGTGAAATATTTGTTGCCGGTTTAATTTGCAGAAGATAATTCTGTACATCGAATGATGAAATTTTAGAATTTATAGGGATGCCGTAAATTTCCGTACGGTTGCAAGTTGAAATTACCAATCCTTCTGCGAAGATATTTCCTTTAGCATTTTGAATGAAGTTCTTTACTTCTTCTTCGCTAAGGAATAATGCTTCTCTTAATTCAACAGGTGCAGTATGATGATTTATTGAAATTCCTAAAAGATTCATGGCGAATCAATAAAAAGAATGAAAACTTGTTGATAAAAAATTTGTAACCGCAGTTGATAATATTGCAATGACAAAACCCAAGATCGAGAGAATGACAACTTTTTTCCCGCGCCATTTCCCGAAAACCTTGCTTGCAATTCCAAAGCCGTATAAAAACCAGACGGTAAATGTTCCGATGAGTTTCGGATCGATGTAAGAAAATTTTGGAAATGCCTTTGGAAGCCAAATTATGCCGATGATTATCGCTATGGTTAAAAATATAAATCCGAAAACAGCAGCGTAGAAACTAAGCTTTTCGAGAACTTCAAGATTTGGAAGCCTATTAAAGATTAAACCAAAACGGTTGTGCTTTATATCGCTATAAAGAGTTAAATATAAAAATCCGTATACCGCAGAAATTGTGATTGCCGAGTATCCCAGCAAAGCGCTGAATACATGCGTACCTAAAAGATTGCTTCTTAAAACTTCTTTTACAACTCCCAAATCTTTAATAGAGATTGATGAAATCACCTGGAACAATATCGAAATAATAATAATGAAAGGGCCTGTTCCGCTAATATCGGTTATCAGTTCGAGTATGAAATATGAAAAACTTATTGCGAACGCAAGTATTGTAAATATTTCAAATACATTAGTAATCGGCGGATGATTATAGTAAATGGTTCGTAAAAGCAAATAGAGAAAGTGAATACATAGTGTGATGAAAAGAAACAGCCTTTTTGAATTTGCAAATCTTTTATTGCCTCTCATGAAATCATAGTAGTAAAAGCTGAAAGTAGCAATGTAAAGAAAGGGTAATAATATATTAAAAAAGTCGATCAGTGGTTTCATACAATTCCTAAAATGACTTATGGGTTCAAAAATAAAAAAATAGTTGATGTCGCGCAATAGATATTTTGACCCGCCGGTCAAAATTGCCTATAAATGAAGAATTAAAGATGACATTTTAATTATTCAAGAATAAATTAAAATAAACAAATAAATTATTTTAAAAAACCAAAATAATAAATATAATTGGACTTATTATTCATATTTTTATTGATCAAACAACAGCTCCACAATAAATTGGTATTTCAAATGGAATTGTATACTATCTTCTTTATAAAATTATTTTCTTTATTAGCTTTGGTTGTCTAACTTTTTGATTAGAAAATTTTAATGTTTGTAGAATCTCTTCTTTTGCCCGATTGATTTTATCTTTTGAACCAGAATGTAGCTCAGCGATTAAATCGCCTTTTTGAATTTTATCTCCTAACTTAGGATAAAAAATTATTCCTGCTTTCGGATCGATTTTATCTTCCATTGTTTTTCGGCCGGCACCTAATTCAACTGCAGCAATTCCGATTGAGAAAGTATTTATTTCCGATAAATATCCCGATTCATTGGAAACAACTTTTTTAATGAATTTAGCTTTTGCATATTTCTCCGGCTTTTCAATAAATCTAATATCTCCATTCTGGCATTTTACCATTTCAATAAATTTGTCAAATGCCTTCCCGTTTTTAATTAATTCTTTTGAAATTTTTATTCCTTCATTCAATGATTTTGCTTTTCCACCTAAATAAATCATTGCGCCGGATAATGTGCAGCTTAGTTCAAAAAGTTCGCCTTCACTTTCTCCTTTAAGAACTTTTATTGATTCATAAACTTCGAGCCAATTGCCGATATAATTTCCTAGCGGCTGATTCATATCGGTAATAAATGCAATGACTTTTTTATCGAAAGATTTCGCAGTATTTGCCAAAGATCTGGCAAGTGTCTCGGCATCTTTCATTATTTTCATAAATGCACCGCTGCCGGTTTTAACATCAAGTACCAATCCATCGATTCCTTCGGCAAGTTTTTTACTCATTATGCTGCCGGTAATTAATGGAATAGATTCTACTGTTGCAGTTACATCGCGCAAAGCATACATTGCTTTATCTGCCGGCGCAATATCTTTTGTCTGCCCGATTAAAACGGCACGGCATTTTTTTAATACGGATTTATATTCGGGAATAGATAAATCGGTTCTGAACCCGGGGATTGACTCAAGCTTGTCTAAAGTTCCGCCAGTATGTCCCAATCCTCTTCCTGAAATCATTGGAACGTAAATGCCGGCCGCAGCCGCAATTGGTGCAAGTATCAGTGATGTTTTATCTCCAACACCGCCGGTAGAGTGTTTATCAATCTTCTTTCCTTTTATAGAATTCAAATTGATAACTTTACCGCTGTGCAGCATCGCTTTTGTCAAAAAGGAAGTCTCGTCGGAATTCAATCCTTTAAGAAAAGCTGCCATTAAAAAAGCTGAAAACTGGTAATCAGGGATTTTTTTTGCTGTAAAAGAATTAATTAAGAAATTTATTTCCTGCTCGTTTAATTCTTCCCCTTCTCTCTTTTTTCTTATTAGTTCTATTGTATTCATAAAATAAAAATAGTAAAAAATCAGTTTAATCAAGAAAATACGTATTTTAGCGGTTAAAATTTTTGAAATGAAATATAGTTAATAAATGAAATTTAATAGAAGAACACATACATGCGGCGAACTCACTGAAGTCAATATTGAGGAGAAAGTTATCTTAAACGGCTGGGTAGATCAAAGACGCGACCTCGGCGGAGTTATCTTTATTTTTCTCAGGGATCGATATGGAATTACTCAAGTAGTTTTTGAACCGAACTTCAACTCTGAAACTCATCAGCAGGCAAAGGATTTGAGGAGTGAATTTGTAATTTCAGTTGAAGGAATTGTTAAAAGAAGATCGCCCGGAAATATAAATCCGCATTTACCGACCGGTCAAATTGAAGTAATGGTGAATAAACTTGTAATATTAAATGAAGCTATAACTACTCCGTTTCCCATTAGAGAAAATATTGATGCTAATGAAGACACAAGATTAAAATACAGGTACCTTGATTTACGAAGGCCTGGACTGCAAAACAATTTGCTGCTCAGGCATAGAATGTACCAGATATGCAGAAAATATTTCGATCAAAATAATTTTATTGAAATTGAAACTCCTGTCTTGATGAAAAGTACGCCGGAAGGCGCAAGAGATTATTTAGTTCCGAGCAGAATTCACAAAGGTAAATTTTATGCGCTGCCGCAATCTCCGCAAACGTATAAACAAATTTTAATGGTGGCAGGCTTCGACAAATATTTTCAAATTGTAAAATGTTTCAGGGATGAAGATTTACGTGCAGACAGGCAGCCGGAGTTTACTCAAATCGATGTAGAAATGTCATTTGTCGACCGCCAGGATGTTTTTGAGATTGTCGAAGGGTTGATGAAAATTTTATTTAAAGAAATCTGGAATAAAGATTTGAAGTTGCCTCTTCCCAAATTTACATTTGATGAAGCAATGGAAAAATTCGGAAGCGACAAGCCCGATACAAGATTCGACCTTGAAATGAAAACATTGAGCGATATTTTTTCGAATACCGGGTTTAAAGTTTTTCAGGATTCACTAAAAGGCGAAGGAATAATTACGGGCTTATTAGCGCCAGGCTGCGGCAATTATACAAGAAACCAGCTTGATGTTTTAACCGATTTTGCAAAGAAGCTTGGTGCCGGCGGTTTAATCTGGCTGAGAGTGAAAGATGAAGGACTTGAAGCTCCGGTTGCCAAATTCTTTTCAGATGATGAAAAAAAGCAAGTCATGGAAAAGCTAAATGCAAAACCAGGAGATTTAATTTTAGTTTTATCCGGTCCAAAAATAAAAACACTTTCTATTATGGGTTACCTAAGATTGGAAATGGCAAAAAGATTGAATTTAATTAAGCCGGAATCCGAACCAAAGCTTCTTTGGGTGACAGACTTTCCTCTTTTTGAATGGGATGAAGAAACCAAAAGATATTATGCAATGCATCATCCGTTTACCTCTCCGCATCTTGAGGATGTTCCGTTGATGGAAAAAGATCCAGCCAAAGTACGAGCAAGAGCTTACGATTTAGTTCTAAACGGAACTGAAATAGCCGGCGGCAGCATTAGGATTCACAATTCGGATCTACAACAGAAAATGTTTAATGCACTCGGGATATCAAAAGAGGAAGCGGAATTCAAGTTTGGTTTTTTGTTAGATGCTTTTAAGTACGGTGCACCACCTCACGGTGGAATTGCTTTCGGCTTTGACAGGATGGTAATGATTTTTGCCGGAGAGAATTCTATTCGTGATGTAATTGCCTTCCCCAAAACAGCAAGTGCGGTTTCATTAATGGATGAATCGCCATCGGAGGTAAGTGAAGAACAGTTGAATGAACTGGGAATTAAAATCAGGGACTAATTACTTATTTTCTATAAAAGTGGAAATCATATGAATGTGATTAAATATATTTGAAAATATTCTGTAAAAAACTTATGTGAAATTTAAAATTATAGAGATATTATTTATCCCGAGGATTACATTATTAAATGAAATTTTCAGAATATAATTCATGTAATTTGCTGCATTACAAACATCTTATTGATTTACTCATCTGCTAAACATCAGTTGTCAAAATAATATAATTAGAAAACAATAAATACTTGAATGATAGTGAATTTAGTAATTAGTTTCTCTTGAACTCCGAAGTTTCAATTATTTAATTATTAGTGCCATCGATTTTATAAAAAGATAATTTCTTCCACTTTAATTACCAATTTACCTGTGAAAAAGTAATAATAAATTCTGTTAAATCCTGTAATGTAATATAAACCATATCCCGGACGTCCCAAATCAAGAATTCATTACTACATTTTAAGTAAAACTTTCTTAAAGCGTAAAAATTAAACGTAATAATTACTCACCGTTATCATATTAAATAAATTTATTTTTTCCTGCATTCGGTCTTCTGAATTCTAAAATGTTATGGCACACTTTTTTAATAACAAAATCACACTGATAATGAGAGAGTCAAAAAGCATAGATATTAAAAATCGAAATAATGGAAAAAGGTTATGCTTAAAATGTATAAGGAAAATAAGTGAAGCTAATAAAGAAAAATGGTACGATATTCGAAATAAAATGATGAAAGAATTTTTTTTGAAAGGCATGATTACTCTTGGGACAACAACAACTTTTACTTATAGCTTTAGCGATCATAATTGTAGGAATCGGTATTGCTGTATCAATACAGTTGTTCCGGCAGAATGCTATAGATAGGAAAAGAGAAATTTTGATAAATGAAAGTTCTAATTTAGCATCTATTGCAATTGGCTATTATAAGAGGCCGGTTCAGTTTGGCGGCGGCGGTAAAACATTTACAGGCGGCGGCGGCTGGACAATTCCGCAAAGCATGGTAACAACTGTTAATGGTTCTTATACAGCACAGGTTTACCAGGATAGTGTAGTAATTACCGGAACGGGAACTGAGGTGGTAACCGGAAGTGATTCCATACAGGTGCGGACAACGGTTTTAGCAGATTCTTATCATTCGGTTATAATAAGATAAAATGTTGATATGAAAACATCGGCACAGAATTGGTACTTGAACATATGTTAGCATGACTGAATAAATTATTGATAGAAATTAAAATGTAATTTCAATAATAAAGGTAAGTAAATTTTTTAAACTAATATTAACCTTAAACAATAAACATATTATAAACAAACATAGGAGTAAATTAAAATGGGACAACAACAACTTCTTTTAATCGTCCTTGGCGTTATCGTAGTCGGTATAGCCGTAGTTGTCGGAATAAACCTTTTCAATGCAAATGCAGTTTCCTCGAATAGAGATGGCGTTATTTCCGATTTGAATAATCTTGGTGCAATGGCACAGCAGTTTTACAAGAAACCAACTGCAATGGGAGGCGGAGGAAATACCTTTGGCACTGGTGATATAACTGCCAGTACAGGTGCTTGGTGGAGAATACCGACACAGTTAGTTACAACTGCAAATGGTGCATATACTGGATCCGCAGCTGATCAGACAGTAACAATTATAGGAGTAGGTACAGAAAAAGCTGACGCTTCAAATTACGTTACTGAAACTGCTACTGTTACACCAACTGCTATAACCATTGTACAAACACACTAATAGTTTAACCTAATAATTCTAAAGATTAGGCTGGTAAAATGAAAAGTTTTATCAGCCTTTTTTATATTAAATATGTAGTAGCCTCAGACTTTATCTCTGCCTTCAAACCAGCTCTTCAAAAATCATTTATTCATATAATCCAAACTCAAGCTAAAGCCTACAGTTGCAGACATAAAACAATTCTATAATCATTGCAAATTCTGCTAAAAAAATGTAGATTTATAAGAAAATAATAAAGAGTTTGAAAATGGAAAATTACTTATCAAGAATTACAATAAATCCTGATATTATGCACGGGAAACCCACAATACGTAATATGCGCTATTCGGTCGAAATGATTCTTGATTTGCTTTCGGCAGGGATGACCATTGAAGAAATTATTAATGATTATCCGGCTATTGAAAAAGAAGATATTCGGGCATGTTTGCAGTTTGCATCAAGATTGACTAAAATAAAATCTATCCGTGCGATAATTGCATGAAATTTATTATTGATGCCCAATTACCTTTTCAACTCTCGAAATTATTGAGAGAAAAAGGATATGATGTAATTCATACTGATGACTTACCGAATAAAGAAAAATCAACTGATAATGAAATACGAAACGTTGCACAAAAGGAAGATAGAATTATTTTTACAAAAGACATTGATTTCTTAAATTCTTTTTACTTAAATAACAATCCTAAAAGACTGCTAATAGTTACAACAGGAAATATTAAGAACCGGCAACTCTTCGATTTGGTCCTTAAAAATATGAATCGAATAGAGGAATTCTTTGATGAATGCAATTTAGTCGAATTGAATAATAAAGAAGTTATCGGGCATGAATGAAATCCTAATTTGAACAAAAAGAATTTGATTCCAATTTTATTATTAGCAAAATAGAATTTATACAAAGCGAAAGTTTTTGAAAAAATGTAGATTTGAATTAAAATATATTAGAGGTTGACGTAGATCGAGAAATTTTAATAAAAAATACAATCAGAAAAATTTAGAAATTACCCGAAGCAAAGATTAATGAAGTTGATGATTTTATTGAATTCTTGTTAAGTAAAGCCGATGAAAAAATTATTGACGAAGGGATAAAATCATTAGTATCGGATTCAAAAGCATTTGAATTCCTTAAATAAGAAGAGGAGATTTATACTGTAAATGACTTAAAAGAAAAGTATAAGTGAAAAAAGGAGATATAGTTTTTATACCATTCCCTTTTACAGACTTATCCGGCAATAAGAATAGGCCTGCGATAGTATAGATTGATTCTGAAATTGATGTTACAGTAAGTTTTATAACCACCCATTTAAAATGGAAAACCGATTTCGATATATCGGTTAATCCATCAGAAGAAAACGGATTAAAGAAAATATCATTGATAAGATTAAGCAAGATTGCTACAATAGATAAAGATTTGATAATTGGTCGACTTGGGACTTTAGAAAATCAATATATGAATCTTTTAAATAAAAATCTGATTCTAATTCTAAAGTTAGGATAATAGAAATTATTTGAAATTTAATTCAAAGATGGCAAATGAAAAAGGAATATGATTTTTCGAAAGGTGAAAGAGGGAAGTTTTATCATGAGAATGTTCAATTGAATATTCCCATTTATCTTGATAATGATGTTGCCGAATTTATTCAAAAAGCTGCAAGAAAAACAAAGATGGACTCTCAAACAATAGTGAATAAAATATTATGTAGAAATAAGGGAATAATTCAAACTTTGCAGTAGGAGCTTCTATTTAATAAAATTCTTTAAAAATTGCTTTACAAAGCTGTAAAACAAAAATTTTTACCGCCCTTTTTTGTTTTAAAATAGCCTATCCTAAATTCGCTTTATCTCAACATTATTTTAGCGCGAAACCTTGTAATTAAAATAAGCTGTATTATAAAGTTTTACTCACCATTAGCGTAAATCTTTCTGATTTATCATGCCATAACAGTGAGAAATCAGTGGAATATATAAGTATTAATTTGGAACAAGATTTGTTGAAACATAACCAATTAAAGTTCATGTCATTAAATCACTAATGAGATATATAAATGGTTGAATTTAAGTTTACAGCTGAAAAAATGAATGGCCAGGTCATCAGCGGATCATTATCGGCAAATAGCACTAGTGAGGGTAAAAAGAAAATCACCCGGCTCATAGAAAAGAACCAATTAAAATTAAGGCAATTAGATAAAAAAGCGACATTCCTCTACCGGGCAAGAAAAGGAAAAGAAAAACCGATTAGGGGCGAACAAAAGGCTTATACCAAAGAAGAAGTAAGAGACGCTTTAACAAGACTTGGTTTTGAAGTTCTTTCAGTTAATAAAAAACTTCTTGACTTTCAAAGAAAACCTCCCACTGCCGACATAGTTAGTTTTGTAAAGATAAGTGCGGAACTACTACAGCAAAAACTATCTTACAGCGAAATACTTACATTATTAATGAACGATACGGAAAATAAAACTCTTAAAGAAACTTTAAAAGAAATAAACAATGATCTCAAAAAAGGCGCAGACAGCGAAGCTACATTTTTGAAGTACCAATCGGTGTTCGGCAAATTTACCGCTTATATGCTCGGTTTAGCCTCCAAGAGCGGCAACATGGCCGAAATTTATATGGCAACAGCCAAGTTTTTAGAAAGAAGGCAGGAATTCAAAAAGAATTTACGTAGCGCTCTAATTACGCCAACCGTTACGGTATTCATTCTTTTATTGGCAGTATTATTTTATGTCGCATGGATTTTCCCGGAAACTGCAAAGTTATTCGTTAAGTTTGGAATCGACCTGCCGCCGATGACGGCTTTTACTTTAAAAATGAGCGATTTCCTTATCTCGAATTATATCCTCATTACAGCACTGTTTGCTTTACCTCCGCTTATTCTCTGGAGGTTTGCACAATCTAAAAAAGGAAGAATTATATTCGACCAGTACTTGATAAAAATTCCTATTCTCGGTTCTTTAATTCATAAAACGTGCATAGAGGTATACTGCAGGGTATTCTACACATTGTACAGCGGTTCTGCCGAAAGTATAGAACCTATTAGAATTGCTTCTGAAGCTGCCGGGAATAAATATTTTGAAGACCGGATTAAAAACGTTGCAATTCCGTTAATGATTAAAAAAGGCACAGGAATAACCGATGCTTTTGAAGCAAGCGGTGTATTCACCGAAACAGCGCTTTCAAGGTTCCATTCCGGCGAAGAATCGGGAACTATTAAAAATACATCCCTGCAATTGGCTAATTACTATGAAAGCGAAACGGTTTATAAGCTCAAAAATTTAATAGAATTAATACAAGTTGTTATTGCAATGATAATAATGGTTGTAATGATCGCATTAACACTGGTTTCTGCGGAAACAGCGACAGTTCACCCCAAAACTCCAGGTTCATACAATCAATTTCAAACTGAAAGATACGTAGCATGATTGACACAAATCTTGAGATGACCGATAAAATCGGTTATCTACTTTTTAAAAAAGGAATAATCGATGCTCAAATGCTTGAGAAGGCTCTCACTGCAAAATCAAACGATACTAGTAAGATAAAAAGAAATTTAGCTCAAATTTTAGTTCAGGATTTCAAATATGATCACGATACTATTTTCAGGGAAGTAGCAATTCTTTATGCATTTAGAGAACTCGATACACCACCCGAAGAAATTCCGCCGCAAAGAATAGAAGCAATCAGACAAATGATAAATAATTCAGGCGATTCGCTGAAAACTCAAATTCTTGAGCATAAAGTTATTCCCTTTATGTACGATGACCGGATTAAGGATAAGCTCATTTTAGCGGCAATTGATCCAACCGATAGAAATATTCCCAAAATTGCATTCGGGCTTAATGCAAAGAAGTATGAAGTTATATATATAAGAAAGAAAGACTATGAAAAACTTATAAATATAATTCTGCCCCCGGAAAACGTATATCTGAAAATGATGGAAGAATCCGAGACGGAATTACATATAGATGTTGATGAATTTGCCTTAGACGAGCAAGAACTTGATGCCGAAATAAATAAAAGCGCGCTTATAAATTTGGTTGAAGCCGCTTTAATTGAAGGTGTGCGTAAAGGAGCAAGTGATATTCATTTCGTTCCGATGTCCGGTAACAAAACGGAGATTTTAATAAGAATCGACGGCAACTTAATGCCCTGGCACATTCAGGAAGGTACTTTGCCTGAAGCGGTGGTTGCTGTTGTAAAAGATCGTTCCAAGGGCATGGATAGGTTTGAAAGAGAGATGGCTCAGGATGGTTTTATCCAGCGTGAGATCGATAATCATGTAATTCGTTATAGAGTTTCTGTTCTGCCGATGGTAGGAACCGAATTGAAAAACAAATTTGAAAGCGTCGTTATAAGAATACTCGACGATAGAAAAGTAATTAAAGATCTTGATAAGCTTGGATTAGCCGGGTACGCAAAAGATGTTTTTAAAAAAGCCATAAACCAGCCGCAGGGAATGGTGATACTAACAGGGCCTACCGGGAGCGGTAAAAGTACAACTTTGGTCGCAGCTCTGTACCAGGTAATTGATCCTACTGTTAACGTATTAACTGTGGAAGATCCCGTTGAATATGTAATTGAAGGTGCCCGTCAACTAAAGATTGGCTATAAAATGAATTTTGAACAAGCCATCAGGTCGATATTAAGGCATGACCCGGATATTGTTTTGGTTGGTGAGATGAGAGATAAAGAAACAGCTGATGTTGCAATAAAACTTGCCAACACCGGCCACTTAACATTTTCAACTTTACATACTAACGATGCACCAAGTGCAGTGTCAAGACTTTATAAGATGGGAATTGAACCGTTTTTAATTGCATATGCAATAAATCTCATAGTGGCACAGAGATTGATTCGAAGGCTATGCCCGGATTGTAAAAAAAGAGTTGCAAATTTCAACGAAGAATTTATGGATGCGGCCGGTTTAAATATTGCAGAATGGAGAAATTATACGATTTACGAACCTCACGGCTGTGATAAATGCGGTGGAACAGGGTATAAGGGAAGGCTTGCTATTCATGAAGCCCTCTATTTTACTAAAGATATTAGACAATTAATTGTTAAGGCCAGTAGTGAAGTCGATGAAGAAAGTATTAGGATTCAAGCGAGAAAAGACGGTACTATTAATTTACGAGATGCCGGATTTGAAAAAGTGAAACTCGGATTAACTTCCCTCCAGGAAGTAATTGCTTCGACTTCGGAAGAATAAAATTTAACAATAAGTATTATTTACTAAAAAAATTTTTATAAACTAAAATAGTAGAAGACATTGGTTATCTCAGAAGAAAGAAAGATTTTAACAGACTTTATAAGCATCGTACCTGAATATTTATCCGGGCCCGACAGAATAATTTTTATTCTCGAGAATATCGAAAAGCTTAGCCCGCAAAAAAGAGTTGCTCTGAAAAATTTATTCAACAAATTTTTATCTGGAATGATAGAGAGAGAAGCATCGGATATCGAACTGGGAGGACACGGAAACAACGGTTATATCTGGATGAGAATTCACGGAATAAAGAAATTGCTTGAAGAATATCCGCAATTTACAACTGATGAATCTACAGTATTAATTGTAAACCTTATAAATCCAAATCAAAGAAAATATCTCGGGTTAACAAGAAATCTTGATTTTAGCTATACTTACTTTTATGAAAGAAAAAAAACCGATGTAAGGTTCAGGGCCGATGCCTATTTCGACCTCGATACGTTAGCTTTGAACATGCGTGCTATAAATCTTGATGTCCGCCCGCTGTCCTCTCTTGAATTTCATCCCAATGCAATCCGTGCTATGAGTCATGGCTATATAAAATTCGGGTTGTCATTAATAACCGGGATTACCGGCTCAGGAAAATCGACCACATTGGACGCTATTATCGAAAACCATAATAAAGTCGACCCGTGCCATATAGTTATTATAGCTTCCCCTATTGAATATGTTCATAAATCTAATGTTTCAATCATCAGGCACCGGGAGGTCGGCAGGGATGTTTTGAATTTTAAAGACGGCGTAACACAGGCATTAAGACAGGATCCGGATATTATTGTAATCGGTGAAATGAGAGATCCCGATACAATCCTAGCCGCACTAGAAGTAACCGATACCGGTCATAAAGTATTTTCAACATTACATACTTCCTCGGCAACCGAATCAATAGATAGGATTATTGCTGAAGTAAATTCTAGAGAACAGGACAGGGTTAGAAACAGACTGGCCGATGTTTTGATTTCGGTTGTTTCACAAAAATTGGTTCCCAGTCTCGACGGGAAAAGAGTTCTCGCAAAGGAAGTATTGATTGTTACACCGAGCGTTAAAGCCGCAATTAAAAATAATAATACGAGTGAAATCTATATGATGATTAACCAGGCTGGCACACAGGGAATGATAACCCTTGAGCAGGACCTTAAACGGCTTTACTTAACTAAAAAAATTTCACTCGATACGGCAATTGCATATGCAAATAATAAAACAAGAATTCAACAAATTTTATCGGCGGCATAAATGAAACAATTAATATGTGTTTACTGTGAAGGTGCTGATACAAAATTAGCAGTAATAACAAAAGTAAACCAGAAGCTTAAAATCGTTAAGGCTGATTCCGTGAATGTTCTTCAGCCGGCAGTACAGTTGGAGGATGGAGTATCAAGCTTATCGATAGAAGGCAATGAAATTAACCTGGATACTTTCCGCAGTAACGATGTTCAAATGGAAAATTCAATGGGTACGGCAAGCATCGGTAATATAAACGAAGCGCTTCAGGGAATTAACTTGAACAATAGCCTTTTCTTGCCTGCATTAACGGAACCATCGGTTTATTATCATGTTTATGAAGCCGCTGAGAAATCAAAATCGGCAAAAGTTGCACAGGATATAATAGATGATATTCAGGAATCGAAGAATGTTTCCGTAGATAAAGAAAATCTCGGATACATAGAATTGTCGGATAAATCTATGCTTTCTGTTTTCCTTGGCGGAGAAGTATCATGCATAAACATGATCAATTCCCTTGCACGTTTTAACGGGAAAAGAAATTACAAAATTCCTTCGGTGAAAAGCGCTGAAATTTCATTGGCATATTACGTGGCTAAAAGGAAAAAGTTTTTCCCGGATGATAATTCGTTGATAGTTTATATCGGCAAGGAGTACAGCAAGTTAATCTTTTTACACGGACGAAAGTTAAAGCACATCGGCTCTACCCTGGATATCGGCACAATAAATCTTCATACTTACGATGTTTATTTTTCAAAGATACTTCTCGAGATGGAAAACGGCGGTGTATCGTCTCTCGACAACATTATTGTATGCGGCGAAGATGATTCGGAGAATTTAATTCTTTCCTTTTATGGAACTTTCCCGGAAGCCAATGTATCGCGCCTTGATTTTGATGATTTGGATCTTACGGCTCTTGACCCTGAAACGAGAGAAAAATTTTCAGCATACAGCGTACCTGTTGCAGTTGCAAACGATTATTTCGACGAATTGAGCAAGCAGCATCAAGGAATAAACCTGTTACCCAAGTATGTAAAAGAAGAACAAAAATTCTTTCAATTTGCATGGCATGGTTATGCAATGCTGCCGGTTCTATTTGGCGCAACGCTTCTGCTGACAATCCAAATACTTAATAACCAGCAGGTAATTAACCAGCTTAGTGATCAAATTACAAAACAAACCATTCTTCAAAAACAGAATCAGCAGGTCCTCAATCAAATTTCGGATTTACAGGGAAAAATCAGCGGGTTCGATCAAACGCAGGCCATTTTGGATTCGGCTTCTGTCGGGACAGATGTTTGGAATAAAACTCTTGCAGAAATTTCAAATTTCTTCGGAAACAAAAAAGACATCTGGCTTACTAAACTTGCGGATGAGAACCAAAAAGTAATTTCGCTTGAAGGATATGCTCTTTCGAGATATGTATTGACGGACTTTGCATATTCAATTAATTCTGCAGTCCTTAAATCGGTTTCTTATGAACAGCTTAGAGACGCTAATACATATAAGTTTACACTTTCTTTTAATTTACTTGCATCCAAAGAGGGTAAAAAATGAACAGAAAAACACGAAGCACGTTAGGACTGATCGGACTTTTACTCATTATCCTCATTGCAGGGGGAGGTTACATTTTTTTTGGACAACGGAGCAATATAAACGAAAAAAATAAAAAATTAGCCGATTTAAATAAAAATATTTACGATCCGCAGCAGTTAGCAATTCAATTTAATGATCTTTCAAAAAGGGCGGCAGTGCTGGATTCGGTACTTGCAAGCAGAAAATTTAATATCCCTCAAAATTTATCTTCGATTAAATTTTACGGTTTCATTAATCAGGTTACGTCTAACTTCGATCCTCTTTCAAACGTGGATATTGAGTACCTTGAACAAAAACCCGATAAAGAATTCTATTATTATTCATATAAAATAAACGGTAAGGCTACATACAACGATCTTTATTCTCTCGTCTATTCAATTGAAGAAAGTAAAGAACTGAAAAAAATAGCTTCATTAAATTTGAACAACGTTATTGCCACAGATGATAAAGGAATGCCTGAATTTTTAGTCAACTTCAATATGGAAGTGCATGTTTATTACGCAAACAACGACCGGTTTGCGACAGCCGAATTTGTCGAAAATAATTTATCGACTAAGCCCATCTACGATGCATTTTATCCGTTGATCAGAAATGAAATTCCACCGAATATAGATAACCTGCTCGATGTGCAAGGTGCAAAGCTTCTTGCGCTAATTCCTGAGGGTGCATTTATCTCCGATAGTAAAGGCAATACCTACCTTGTTTGGGAAGGAGAAAAAGTGTATCTGGGTTATGTAACTAAGATAGATTATGATCATAATATGGTCAGCTTCATATTGAATAAAGGTGGAATCATCGAGAAAACCGATCTTGAACTACAAAAAGACGAAAAAACAAAGAAATAATAATTATGAGAGCGTAATATGAAAGTTTTAATATCAACACTGTTTTTAACATTATTCTTCTTCATACAGTTATATCCGCAAAAGTATCTGGAGAGGGAGTTAAGCGGGTATAATAATCCAAGCCAGCTTGTTACGTTATCGGCAAATTTGCCCTTTAACCAGGCAGTAGCACTTTTGAGTAAAGTAAGTGAAAACACTACCGGCAAAAAAATAGTCTCTACCGTTAGCATAGATAAGCCAATTGGTATCGAGATAAATAATATGGCTTATGACAAAGCGCTGGTTATTCTTGTTCAATATGAAGGCTTAATTTATGAAGAGAAGGAAGATGTTATTATAATTAAAAGAAGAGAAGAAAACGAACAAAAAAAATCACCCGAAACATATGCTCCGCCTAATGTAAATGAAGTAAAAATCTCGGCTTTATTTTTCGAATTGGATGTAAACGCCTCAAGACAAAGAGGAATTGATTGGCAGTTTTTACTTTCAAAAGACGGCTTCAATATCGGCAGCAAGTTAATTCATCAAAATTCTGCCAGCAGCAACAGCGGAAGCAGCAGCACTTCAAATACCACCCAGCAGCAGCCACCGGATTTTAACGTTTCCTCATCATCGACATTTCAAACCGGAAATTTCTTCGGCCAGGCAACTGCATTGTTCCAATTTTTTGAAGATGAAAATTTAGGCAATATTATTGCAAGTCCTAATATTATTGTTAGGGACGGTAATGAAGGGAAAATTCAGGTTGGCACCGACTTTTCGGTTAAGCAGAAAGATTTTTCCGGGAACGTTGTTGAAAAATTTTATCCGACCGGAACAATTATTTCTGTTACGCCTTATGTTTACAACGAAGATAGTTTGAAATATATGCTATTAAAAATACATGTAGAACGAAGTTCTTTTCAGGTCGGCGATCTAACTTCACAAATAAATAAAACAAGTGCCGAGACACAAATTGTAATGCTCGACGGTGAAGAAACTATTATAGGCGGGCTGTTTGTGAATGAACAAACTAATACCCGAACAGGGATTCCTTTTCTTAAAGACCTGCCCTGGTGGGTATTCGGCATAAGGTACCTGACCGGGAGTGATCAAAAGGTAACGACAAAAAAAGAATTGTTAATTCTTATAAAAGCCGAGATTGTCCCTTCATTAAGAGAGAGGTTTGAACATCCTAATACATCTTCTCTTATTAAGGATGAACTTAGAAAAAATAGGGAACGTATAAAATATTACCAATTAAACACAGCTGATCCTAATGATAATTGAAAATCAAATGGAATCAATCCTTATCGTTGACGATGATTTAAATCTATGTCTGGCTCTAAACGATGAATTAGCGGAGGTTGGTTACAATACCAGCTTTTACACGAATGCTGACGCTGCGCTGGAATTCATAAGTAATAATGATATTGACTTAATACTGCTGGACTTAAAAATGCCCATTAAAGATGGTTTCGACGTATTGGAAGAATTGAATCAAAACGGTTTCAAAGGTAAAGTCATAGTTTTAACAGCTTACGCAGATGTAAAAAGTGCAATAGAATCCGCAAGGTTGGGAGCTACCGATTTTATCAGCAAACCTTATGACTTCGACGAGCTCTTGATTACGATGCGAAAAGTTCTGCAAAAGGATTAACAATTATGAAAATAAGCTTTCGTATACTGTTGATTAATTTTTTGATAGTTGCCTTAATATTAGGCGGCTCGGCCTTTGCATTTTATACTATCATGTATGAAGTGCTTACCAACCAGCAATCCAAGTACCTGCTTAACTCTGCAAATGATTTTCTTTATAGTTTCAGGGAGTTAAACCAGAACTTGGACGACGAATTTCTGTCGTACATACAAAACAGTAAAAGTGTTGATGTAAAATCGAATTGGAAATTGGACTTCATATTTAAGGAAGATTTTAACGACAAAAATATTCAGCCTAAAAAAGTAAACAAGGATATTGTTTACCTTCCGAATAAGCCTGTAACTATTCAGCTCTTTCTAAAAGATAATCCTTATACATTGGTAAAAAAATATAAATCCGATGATGGTACAATCTACTATTACGGAAAGACTTTTTCTACAGGACTTCTCGATGAAATTTCGAGAACTATAAATTCAGAGATTGCTATAATTTCAAATGATTCCCCTTCCGAAGTATCGAACGAATCTGCTAATCAGAAATTAATGTATTTCATTTCAAATGCATATAAAGAGCTTAAAAAGAAAAATAACTTTGAAATTTATTCGGGCGGTACCGAATGGAACGATATTCTGGCGACAATATGCAGAACTTCAGATGCTGATAACATTAATAAAAATCTTCAATTCGTAATATTTAATACAATCGGCGAAGCAGCTTCTCTCAGGTCGAATATTAGAAATATTTTATTAATTCTCGGAGCATCAGGAATTCTTCTTTCACTTATCCTGACTTTTATATTTACTGATAAATTAAGAAAGCAAATTACACAGCTTAGTAAAGGAACTGAGATAATAAGAAAAGGCGATTTCAAAAACAGGATTCCTGTTCAAAGTAAAGATGAACTGGGACATCTTGCAGTCGCTTTCAACGACATGATGAATGTACTGGAGAAAAATCAAAAAGCTAAAAATGAATATTCCGAATTTATTACTCTGATAAATCAAAATCCGACTTTAAAGGAAATCTCCGAGGCTGCACTTAAAAAAATTATCACAACATGCAGCTTATCCACCGGGGCCTTGTATACGGTAAATGAAAATTCAATAAAATTAATTAGCGCCTTTGGTTTTGAAAATGATCATTCTTTCAAGGTAAACTCTCCATTTTTTGATCAGGTTGTAAAAAACCGTGAAGCTGTTGAATTATCATCAAATGAAACACTGCCTGTAATATCAACCGGCGCTGTGGATTTAAAGCTGAAATATATTTTAATGATTCCCATCATATACAACAATAAAACCATAGCCGTACTTGAGCTGGGTTCTTTTGAAAAACTATCCGAAGAATCGAAAGATTATTTATTAAAAATCAAAGAACAGCTTGCAATCGGATTGACAAACGCATATTCGTTTTTACAATTAGAAATCCTTGTATCCGAATTGAAGAAACTGAATGAGGATTATCAAAAACAAAACGAGCAAATTAAACAACAGCATAATGTCTTAATTGATCTTCATAAAGAATTAAAGCATCAAGCGGAAGAGCTTGAGATTCAGAAAGAAAAAGCCGAGGAGGCTACAAAATTAAAATCGCAATTCCTGGCAAGCATGTCGCACGAGCTGCGAACCCCAATGAACTCGATACTGGGATTGACCGAATTGATACTTGACAGGGCTTCTCTCGATGCCAAAAATAGAGAGCGTCTCGAAGTCGTTCTAAAGAGCGGCAAAAGATTAATGAATTTAATTAATGATATTCTCGACCTCTCGAAAATCGAGGCCGGAAAGATGGACATTCAGGAAGATGAAGTTCTTCTTGGTGAGCTTCTGGATGATGTAGAACTTTCGGTAAGTCCCCTAGTGTTGAACAAAAAAATAGATTTTAAAGTAGAACGAGCGACAAACACAAATGTTTATATAATTACAGACAGGGGAAAGATTACCCAAGTCCTGATAAACCTTCTCGGCAATGCAATAAAGTTTACCGAAGAGGGAATTGTAAAACTAAGAGTTACGACCGAAGAAAATTCGTGGTTAAAATTTGATGTAATCGATACAGGTATAGGGATAAGCGAAGAGCATCAAAAAGTAATTTTTGAAGAATTCAGGCAGGTCGACGGTACGACTACACGAAAATATTCCGGTACAGGACTCGGCTTGGCGATTTGTAAAAAAATTGCAGGCATGCTGCGCGGCATTTTATCCGTTAAAAGTGAACCGGGGAAAGGTTCTACTTTTTCTTTTACGATTCCTTTAAGCTTTTTGGAAGGACAGCAGGATACCGGCAAGCTTAAAGTTAATGTAGAAAAATTAATTAAGAATAGAAAAAATCCTATTCTTGTAATTGACGATGATCCTGAGATTAGGTACACCATCGGGCAATATTTAATTTCGAGGGGATATGAAGTTATTTATGCCGAGGATGGAAGCAGAGGTTTTCAAATGGCAAAACAGGTTCAGCCTTTTGCCATAACTCTCGATGTAATGCTTCCCAACAAAGACGGCTGGACGGTTCTGAAAGATTTAAAAGAAGACGAATCCACCAAAGATATTCCCGTTATTCTTATTTCAATGATTGGAGAAAAAAATATCGGCTACGGGTTGGGAGCTTTTGAGTATTTTATTAAACCAATTTCACATGAAAAGCTTTTATCTGCTTTTTCAAAGCTCGAAAATTTGGCAAAGAAAAAAATAGAAAAAATTATTCTTGTAGATGACGACGAACTTGAATTCGAGAAATTTAAAAAAGCTTTTGAGAACGACAAGATAAGAATAGAATATATTAAAGACAGCGAACTGGCTTTCAGCAAAATATCAGAAACACAACCCGATTTAATCATACTCGATTTAATGATGCCGAAGATTGATGGGATTACATTATCGCATAAATTAAAGTCTCACGCGGAAACCAAGGACATCCCGATTATTCTCAGCACCGCTAAAGATTTAACCGACGAAGAAAAAAATTCTTTAAGCAATATAGTTGAGGGAATTACGGTAAAATCGAACGGCCATCCGCTTGATGTTCTTAAGATTGTAAGAGATAGGCTTAAGATGCATGAAGATTTTTCCGCCATGGGAAAAATTGAAGATAAAATGCCTGAAATAGAAAGCAAAAAAAATGATGAAATGATAATCGAAGAATCCGTGGTTAATAATGAAAATATTGAATTCGCCGGCGAGATACTTGTTGTTGACGACGATCCCGATGCTTTATTTACAATCAGTGAAATAATAGGAGCATGCGGTTATAAAACCATTATGGCTAACGGCGGCGTAGAATGTCTCGACATTCTTGAAAGAAGTACTCCCGATTTAATTTTTCTCGATATAATGATGCCGAAATTAGACGGATTTCAGGTTTTGAAAAAAATAAAAAAAATAAGCAGGCTGGCCAATATCCCGGTGTTTGCAGTAACAGCAAAAGCAATGTCGGGAGATAAAGATATAATCCTTAAAAACGGTTTTGACGATTATATTGCTAAGCCTGTAAATGCAGGGATAATGGCATTTAAAATTGAAAAAATATTCTCAAAGCTAAAACCAAGTTAACATATGAAAAAAATTCTTGTAATTGACGATTTGCCTGAAAATGTTTTTATGCTTCAGGACCGGTTAGAACACGAAGGTTATCAAATTATTACTGCGTACGACGGACGGACAGGAGTTGAAAAGGCAAGAACGGAATTGCCCGATTTAATCCTTCTCGATATTATGATGCCCGAAATGACAGGTATAGAAGTTTGCAAAGTTCTTGTTGTAGATGAACTTACTTCAAGAATACCCATCATACTTGTTACCGCAAAATCCGGGGCGGAAGATACCAAGGAAGGATTGGAAGCGGGAGCTTTCGATTATATTAAAAAGCCGTTTCACAGAATAGAACTTTTGGCAAGAATCAAATCCGCACTAAAATTAAGTGAAGCTAACAAGATGCTGATTGATGCTGAAAAGAAAAATACTTTTTCCGCAACCGTTGTAACTGCCAATCATAAAATAAAACAGCCGCTAACACTTTTAAACTTATCATCGGCAGCAATAAAAAAAGAGTTGAGGAAAACCCCGATTTCTATTGAAGCTATACTGAAGAGAGTTAATTATGTCGATACTGCAGTAAAAGAAATAAACGATGTCTTAAATCAGCTTAACTCTATAAAGTATCCGGTGTTTTCGGATTATACAAAGAGCGTTAAAATGGTTGATTTCGACAGCGGTGCGGAAATAGAATCAAATTAATTTTTGAATTGTTTTCACCAGGATTTCAAATTCATAAGGCTTGGGTAATATTTCATCTATCTTCAGCCTTTCGATTTCCGGTGAATCTTTAGGACTTAGACTTCCGGAGGATAAAATAATAGGAATATTAAAGTTTAATTTCCTGATATTTTTTATGCAATCTATTCCATTCATTACAGGCATGTAATAGTCTAAAATTGCAAGATCGACTTTTATCTCTTCGGTTAGAACCTTTAGAACTTCAACGCCGTTTGATACCCTAATTACATTATACCCGTTGGATTCAAGCAGTTCCGAAAGTAATTCACTCAGCATTACTTCATCTTCCGCCAATAAAATTATTTTGTTGGATAGTGAGATTTTTGCTTTTTTTGTAGGTTCATAAGCAGGTATAAAAACCTCGAACTTTGTTCCTTTTCCTATCGTACTCGAGACCTCGATAATGCCGTTATGTCCTTTAACTAATCCGTGAGACACATACAATCCTAACCCGGAACCCGAACCGGTTTCCTTTTTCTTTGTTGAAAAATAAGGATCAAACAGCCTCTGAAGGTTTTCTTCCGAAATGCCCGCACCCGAATCTTCAACCGAAAAAATAACATAATTTCCTTTATTCAGTTGCGGATGCTCGGATATATTATCCTCATCTATTGTTATCCGTTTTCCTTCAAGAATAATTTCCCCTTTGTTATCTATAGACTCTTTTGCATTGACGCTCAAATTTAGCAGTACCTGGTACAATTGTGTCCCGTTGCCTAAAATATCAAAAAGATCTTCTTCGATATTCGATTTAAATGAAATTCTTTTAGGAAAAGTTTGAGTAATCACTTTTGAAATTTCAGCAAGAAGGTAATTCGGTTTAACCAGTTCCTGCACTTCCTGGGTCGGTTTACCAAACGATAACAATCCTTTAATAAGATCCTTTGCACGTATGGAACAATTATCAATGTTGTCAAGCAGCTTTGTTACATTGTTGCTGTCCGGAACTCTTTTCCTAAGCAGATTTATGCTGCCGAAAATGCTCGCTAACAAATTACTGAAATCATGAGCCATCCCGCTTGCAAGCTTTCCAATAGTTTCAAGCTTTTGAGATTGCAATATTCTCTTTTCAAGAGCATTGTTAAGTTCCTTTGTGATATTGAGATTAAGGGCAATTGAAATCAGCTCCGAAAAAATTTCAATTGGTTTAGTCTCGCAGTCCTTAAAATTGTCTTTAAATTTTCCCGTAATCGTTATTGCTAAAAGTTTACCTTCATAAAATGAGGGAGAAATAAGCAAAGTTTGGCTGCTTAAAATTCTTGTAAGATTGTAACCGAGGTTATTAGCTGCCTTGCTAGTCAATAAAGGCTTTTTATTTGTATTAAGCCATTTGCTGATAAAGATTAAATCGGATGATATTTCTTTCTTGAGCTCTTTTATTTCATCGGTTTTATTTTTCGAAGCCTCAATATAAAAATCATCTTTAACTTGTTCATGCTGGATGACCAAAATTCCAAAATTAGCTGAAGAGGTGGAGATTGATTTTTTCAATAGATTCCGTAAAACATGCTCTATGGAATTTTTCCCGTTTATTAATTCCAAAGCATCTCTAAAGTCAAGTTGTACTCCGGGTACAGCCGGTGAAGATTCCAGACTGCTTAGCTTTAAAATATAACCGTCTGTTTTTTTATTTGATGATAATTTATGAATGGTTAGATTGGTATTATATTCATCGGAATAAAATGAAGTGGAATTAATATTCTTATAGTCGTTCTCAAAATCATCGCTGACCGAACTAAAAATATTCAGGAATGATCTTCCCTTAATCCTAATATTTCCCAGGAGATCTCTGAAATCAGAGTTGCACCAAATTATTTTTTTATCTTTATCTGCTAAAGCTAACGGCTGTTCGATTTGATCTAAAAATTCATTTAAAGAATATTCATCAGTAATATTTTGAAGCATTATTTAATAGTCTCTTTTCAATTCATATTTTTTAATCTTTGTATAGAGTGTTTTCGGACTTATGCCGAGCTTGTTTGCTGTCTTTGCTCTGTCCCAATGATATGTTCTTAATGATTTTTCAATATGTCTTCTTTCAACCTCCTCCATGCTGAGAATTTCACCGTCCGTATCTATCGAGCTAGTTAATAATAAATCATTCGCCTGTGCTTTATTTAGATGAGTCGGTAAGTTTAAATCCACGATTTTAATTACATCGCTGTCGGCAAAAATCAGGGCTCTTTCAATGATATGATCAAGTTCTCTGACATTGCCGGGAAAGTTGTAATTTTTAAGAACTTCCTGGGATTCGGGGGATAATTTTTTAGGGGATCTCACAGGTGATTTCGTTTCAAGGAAATAATTGGCCAGTACAAGAATATCGTCCCTTCTGTCTCGAAGAGGAGGAATAGTCAACGTAATAACATTAAGCCTGAACAAAAGATCTCTGCGGAAATTTTTATTATCGGCTTCTTCCAATAAATTTCTGTTTGTAGCTCCGATAACTCTAACATTTGTTGAAAGATTTGTAACACCACCTATTCGCCGGTATTCCCCGTTTTCCAGAAAGCGTAAGAGTTTTGGTTGAAGTGAAATACTTAGCTCGCCGATTTCATCTAAAAAGAGTGTTCCACCATGTGCAATTTCAACAAGTCCTTGCTTGATAGATTTAGCATCTGTAAAAGCTCCTTTTTCATGTCCAAATAATTCGCTTTCAATCAATTGATCAGGCAGGGATGCACAATTGATTATTACGAACGGATTATCTTTTCTCGCGGAATGCTTATGGATGTATTCGGCAAGCAGTTCTTTGCCGGTTCCGGTTTCGCCCTCAATAAGAATATTTGAATCTGAAATTGCCGCTTTATTTGCCAGGTTCATCACACGCTGCAATTCGTAACTATTGCCTATGATGTTGCTCGAAATTTTTTTATTAACCTGGTTCGCAAGAACAGTAGTTTTTACCAACAATTCTTTATGTTCCAACGCCCTGTTTAATGCAACAACAAGTTCATCGAAATTATACGGTTTTGTAATAAAGTCATAAGCTCCAAGCTTAATGCACTCGATAGCTTTTTTTAGCTCCGACTGCGCGGTAAGAATTACAACCTGGATTGAAGTATTGTAATCGGCAACGAATCTCAATACTTCCTCACCGGAAGTTTCTTTCATATTCAAGTCGAGAAGTACAGCATCATAATTTTTCCTTTTTATTGATTCAATTGCATCTTTGCCGTCATAAACTGTATCGACGGAAAAATTTTCTTCAAGCAATTGTTCTTTCAATAAATAGCAGAGAGTTTCATCGTCATCACAAACGAGGATTTTTGCGTTTATTGACATATTTCTTTAGTAATTATTTTATATAGTTTCTTTTTTATTTGGATAAATTTTGCCATTTCCTTAACTTTGCAGTCTTGTTTTTAGGGCGCGTAGCTCAGGGGTAGAGCATCTGCCTTTTAAGCAGAGGGTCGATGGTTCAAATCCATCCGCGCTCACTAAAAACAAATCAAAATCATTTCAAAATCCATCTCTTTTTATAATTTTTGAATAATAAATTAGATTGTATCTAATTTATGGAAATATTGGCTCTGTTTAAAAGAGGTAAAAATAACCTAAGTCTTAAACTTAATAAAATTATCAATATCATTCTATTATATTTTTTAAATAAATAACCCCAAACTGCGTTATAATTAAAAATTTAACAGGTGGATATCTCCAAACCTTTTTCATCCTTTATTATGTAATATTATATTTTTAATTTGACTTGAATAATTAGTTTAATTAAAGCATAGGTCTCAAGTTGGGTGAAATAGTATTTTGGACACTTTTACGAGCTGCGGTTACAATTCCGGCGGTTTGGCTGTTGAGAGGCTATTTCGATTTTCAATTATGGTGGATGATTAGCTTAATGGCTATGTACGGAATAATTATTCACCCGGCTGTAATTCATTATAAGCTTTTCCAGGAGCGAAACAAAGATATAATTGAAAATACACTTTGTTCAAATTGCAAACACTTCGATAAAACTGCCGTATTGTGTATGAAGCATGATAAACATCCTACCAAAACCGAACTTCCATGCGAAGGATTGGATTGGGAGCCGGATTCAAACGGTGTAAATAATAAAGATATATACAACACTTAAAATATTTTTCATTTTATCCTTCCGAATTTGGAATTTTCATTTTTATTTGTTAATAATGCAAAATTAAGTAACTCAAGAATATCAATAAAAAAAGGAATGCCATGTCGATAGGAAAGAATAAAGTAGTAACAATTAACTATACTTTGAAAGATGAAAAGGGAATGGTAATAGATACAACTGAAAATAATCCACCGTTTTCATATTTAAGCGGCAATCATCAAATCTTGCCCGGACTGGAAGAAAAGATTGAAGAAATGATAATCGGCAGTTCTAAAAATGTAGTTCTCGAACCAAAAGATGCGTACGGAGAATATAAGGATGATGCGGTTCAAAAAGTCAGCAAGAATGAATTTCCAAAAGATACGGACCTGCAAAAAGGTATGAGCTTTATTGCCAATACGCCGGATGGAAAGCAAATGCCTTTCTACATTCAAGAAGTTGAAGGTGAAGATATTACAATTGACTTCAACCATCCTCTTGCCGGGAAAAAACTAGAATTTGATGTTAAGCTTGTTGATATCCGCGATGCTACTCCCGAAGAGATTACTCACGGACATGCTCATGCCGGCGACGGCCATCATCATTAATTATTTTTTACATTTTTTCCCAAATTAGAGGCAGGTATAAACCTGCCTTTTATTTTATATTTAATAATAGATTAAAAAATTATTTTGCTGTACTTTCAGGGAAAATAATTTGGCAGGCAAAAAGCGTTTTCTTTTCATCGACTTACTGCGCGGCTGGGCATTAATAATAATGATAGAGGTTCATGTTTTCAACTCTATGCTGATGCCGCCTCTAACAAAAACCGTTTGGTTCGGCATATTAGATTTTATTAACGGGTTGGTTGCCCCGTCATTCCTATTTGTTTCCGGTGCTGCTTTTACATTTTCCATAATCAATTCAACTAATGAACTACGAAATTTTGGAAAAACTTTTTGGCGGAAAATCAGGAGAATATTTCTGATATTCGCAGCCGGCTATTCTCTTCGCCTGCCCTATTTTACTTTTTATAAGTTATTTCATAAAACAACCGGGCAGCAGTTGATTGATTTTTACAACGTGGATATTCTGCAATGTATAGGAGCTGGGCTTCTTTTACTTTTATTATTGAGAATAATTTTTAAAAAAGATAAGGCATTTAATCTTTCCATTTGGTCGTTAATGATTATTATGGTGTTGATTGCTCCGTTAATTTGGTCGATTAACTTCCATAAATATTTTCCATTAGCGATTGCAGCTTACTTCAATCCGAAGGCAGGTTCCCTTTTCCCGGTTTTCCCCTGGATAGCTTTTATGCTGGCCGGCGCCTTAGCATCGAATTATTTTTTAAAATACAGAAATGAAGGAAGAGAAAAATTTTATTTTATAAATATTTTTGTCATCAGCCTTGCATTCATTTTTTCCGGCCATCTTTTTCTATCGGTATTATTTCATTACTCGGTTCAAACAATAAGGCCGCATCCGTTATTTTTTATTGAAAGATTGGGCTACGTACTTTTAGCATTTATTCTTTGCTGGTATTATGAAAGGAATCGAGGAATTAAAAATACTTTTATTCTGGAATTCAGCAGGGAATCTCTTTTGGTTTACTGGCTGCATCTTATTTTATTATACGGAAAATACTGGAGTGGAAAAAGCATAGTTAAAATTGTGGGGAAATCGTTTAACGTCTATGAGTGTTTATTGTTTACAATTTTATTTATAATTCTTATGGGACTGATTGCAAAATTTTGGAGTATAGTTAAAAATAGATATCCCGATATAAAGAACAGGATTCTTTTGGCTTTAACGGGAATTTTTCTGATTATATTTTTCTGGAAATAGTTTGGAAGCGGATCATTTTTATTACCGGGTTAAAAGAAGAAAATTTTGTAAACAAAAGCGAAAAAAGGATTTTTCAGCTAATTATTTTTTAATAGCTTTATAAAAATTTTTCATGTAAAAATAACGGATAGCCTACTAAAAAATTATTGTTTTTTTATTGTTCCTTCGCCATTTTTTATTATAAGATTATTCGATTGACCACTTTCTTTACAGTAGAAATTTTCCAACCGCATGGTTGACAACTGATGCTTTGGCAAGTAATTGATTTTAAAACAATTCCAATAATGTTGGAGGAACCTCTCCCCAATTAAAATTATTTTAAATATCTTCTTGACAACAATAAAATTTTTTTCTAATTTGTTACCCCGGACAAGGGGATATTAATATTTTATATACCCCGTAATGGTGAAAATAAAAATGTGCATATATCGATTCAATGAATTATTAGAAATGTGCATTAAACAAGACTAAGTTTTTTTATTAATATCTTGTAAATAGGGCTAAGTAAAGAAGCGGTATTGTTCAAATAGTTGCAATTCTAAATGAAGAAACTTTTACTCATAGAAGAAGACTTCTGAGGAGGTATGAATGAGGAAACTAAATGTATTTTGCTAAAGGTTTCTCCCTCTTCAATTAAAGATGAGTAAATATATAAAAGGAGTTAAACCTGATATAACGGTTCGGATAAATACCTCAATTTAAGTATAGTAAAGTCGAGGAAATATTAAATTAAGTTAGATGTAAATTATTACTTCAATTTTTTCTCTTTGCTTTAATCAAAAATATCAATAAGTTAAATAACTTTAATATAATTCAGTTAGAGAAATATTTTATAGAATAAATTTTAGATTAGATGAATAAAATTCTACCAATTTTTCTTCTATCAATATTCATCTTTATAAACGGATGCGATACCCAACCTCCTGTTTCACCTGAGGAAGCAAGTTATGTTGCGGGGAAAATCTATGTTAATTACAATATAGAATTCGGTGCACAATCCGGAAATGCAAATAAAGTTGTCTTGGTGGAAGATTTTGCAAATGTTAGCTGCCAACCTTGCGTTCAATCAGATCAGATTATCGAAAGATTCGCAAGAGAATCTTACGGACCTTCCAAAATTTCGGTTATAAAATTTGCTACAAACTTTCCTTCCCCGGTCGATCCATTTTATAGATTGAATCAGCCAGCTTGCGATTACTGGATGAATTTTTATAACATACAAAGTGCTCCGACTATAATTATCGACGGATTGAATAGCATAACCGGGACAGATTCTACAACAATAAAAGCAGGCATTGATTCAAGGCTTCAAGTCAATCCTCCTGCCTCAATTACTTTAAACCACAGTTTTGTCGATTCGGCTTACATTGTAAATGTTAATATCAATTTTTTTTCCGGCGGCGGTATAAACTTAAACAATGTAGTATTGCATACTGTTATTGCCCAAAAGGAGGTCGACTTCGATTCTCCGCCTGGTTCAAACGGTGAAACGAAATTCTTTTACGTTATGAGAACAATGCTGCCGTCATTTAACGGTATTGCTCTTGATACTGTTAGTCAAAGCGGAAATGTAACATTAACCGAAGAAGGAAATATTTCTTCTCTCTGGGATATGAGTAGAATAAATACGGTAGTTTTTTTACAAGATAATTCAACTAAAGAGATTTACCAATCCGGTTCAACTTATTAAAAACAAATTATTAATTTTTAAATACGAGAGCTCAAAATGAATAACGTGAAAAAAAATTTAACCATGCTTTTTTTGCTTACCATATTTTTCTTGGTAAATATAAATATTAAAGCGCAGCAAAGTTTTACTTGTGTTGTTGATACAAATGTTATAGTTGATACAGTCGGAAGCGAAATGATTTTTTATCTTGATATAACTAATACATCAACTCATCCTCTCATTTTAATTATTGCGAGAACGGTAAACGACCTTCCGTCCGAATGGACATCTTCTCTATGTTATGATATTAATTGTTTACCTCCTTTTGTTGATACTGTTATCAGCAATAACGACCCTCTTGATCCTGACAGCACAGTTGAATGTTCATTGCATGTGACTGCAATAGATAATCACGGTACTGCACATGTCCACCTGGTTGTTGGTAATTATAACGATTTAACCGACACGGTTGGCTACGATTTTACTGCTTCAACGGAACCTTTAACGGTTGTGAAAAACGGTTATTCCCCTGCAAGTTTTTCATTAAATCAAAATTATCCAAATCCATTTAATCCGACAACCAATATTCAATATTCGATAAGCAGCCGGCAATTTGTTTCATTAAAAGTTTACAATATTCTGGGAGAACAAGTTGCAGCTTTGGTTAATGAAGAAAAAAGTCCCGGAACATTCATATTAAATTTTAACGGAAGTAATTTAGCAAGCGGCACTTATTTTTATAGATTGACTGCCGGCTCTAATGTTACTACTAAAAAAATGATCCTTTTGAAATAATTAATGCAGAATTAATTAAAATAGTGTCTTAAAAATTATTAACAGGAGGTCTCAAATGAAAAAAATGTTTACCGTTATCAGTTCTTATCTTCTTGTCGGAATGATTGTTTTATCATTCGGCACGTTAAAAGCACAAACTCAAAGAAATCTTGTTTTTGAATTTTGTACCGGAACCTGGTGTCAATGGTGTCCGTGCGGTGATTATACGATGGATAATTTGTTAGCTGCTCACCCCACTATAATTCCTCTTGCATATCATGGCCCGGTAGGTTATGATCCTTTTGCAAATTTTCCGGGAAATAATATTATGAGTTTAATGGGTATGAATGCTTTTCCAACCGGAACCGCCGATAGGACTAGTGCCCTGGGTGATTATACAACATGGACCGGAAAAGTCAATGCGAGAATAAATGTGCCTGCAACAGTGTCGATTGAAATTACCAAAACATTTGATGAAAATAGCGGTCAATTAGATGCAACCGTTTATATGACTCCACTTACAGATTTAACTGGTCAATATATGTTCAATGCTGTACTCACAGAAGATAGTTTAATTTATACTCAGACAAACAACGGTGTCTGCGTTGGCGGAGGTGCTAATTGGGTTCACTATTGGGTTGTCCGCGCAATGATGAACGGTGCTACAGGTGAAGCAGTAAATACAGGCACAACATGGAATACTGGAGATTTGATATCAAAGACTGTTTCTTATACTGTTTCATCCAACTTCAATTTCGACAAATGCAAAATAACTGTTTTTGTGTATAAGCAAAATTCACCTTTATATCTTGCTGAGATTCAGCAGGGTGAACAATGGGCGCTTAAAGGTAATGTTACGCCCGTTGAAATGACTACCTTTACAAGTTCGGTTGGAGCCAATGGTATAACACTTAATTGGTCAACCGCAACAGAACTAAACAATAACGGATTCGAAATTGAAAAATCCACCGACGGACAGAATTTCTATAAAATCGGATTTGTAAAAGGTGCAGGAACAACAACCGAAACTCAGGACTATTCTTATTTCGATAAATTAAATGTCAGCGGACAAGCTACATTTTATTATAGATTAAAACAGATGGATTTTGACGGCGCATCTCAATATAGTAATACATTAACAGTAATATATGATATGCCGAGAAATTTTACATTGAGTCAAAACTATCCAAATCCTTTCAACCCGGCAACGACAATAAATTATTCTGTTGCTAAAGAAACAAATGTCAGCATTAAAGTATATGATTTAATGGGAAGAGAAGTTGCAACTTTAGTCAATGAGAAAAAAGAACCCGGAAATTATGAAGTCAATTTTAATGCTCTAAATTTAGCTTCGGGAATTTATTTTTATAGGATGAATGCCGGAGCATTTACATCTGTTAAAAAGATGTCGGTTTTAAAATAATCATTAACTATGAGTCACCTCCGAAAACCTTTTTTTATGATTTTGAGATTTGAATTCAAAACTCATTTTCACCAAAAGTAACTTTTCGGAGTGGACTCAGCTATTCAATCATGAAAAGATTTAGTGATTCGTAAAAAAGAATTTCTGTCTTTCATAAAGAATTTATGGAGTCTATAAAAATTTTTTTTCATTATAAGATAATGAAGGGAGCAGGGCTTTGAAAAAACTTTTAATAGCTTTATTTATTTGCGGGTTTTTCTTTCAGTCTTTGGCATATAATAAACTATCCTTAGTTGAAAGATATACCAATTGTTCTTGTGGTCCTTGTGCAACATTGAATAATTCGTGGTATAATGCAGTTACCGCAAATTTAATTGCTTCGGGGGATATTACACACCTTGTATATAATGTAAATTGGCCTGGCCCTTTAGATCCGATGTATGTTCTTAATGCGTCGGATAATAGTACAAGGTGGGGATATTATGGTGTGAATTCAGTACCATGGATTGATGTAAACGGTACCACTATTTCGACAACTCAATCTGCATTTATGAATGCTGTAAATAATGGAAATGCAGAATATTCTCCTTTTAAAATAGTTTTAACTCCCGAAAAATTTTCTAATGATGTTATAAATGTTCATGTTGTTGTTGTGAGGGATACAGGTGATAATACTACATTTTCTAATGCAATGTTAAGAATTGCATTAACTGAGAAACAGGTTGCAAGGACATGCCTTACATGCTGTACAAACGGAGAAACAGAGTATTATAGTATTTGCAGAAAGATGCTTCCCGATGCTAATGGTACTACTCTTGACATTCCTGCCCCAGGGGATTCGACAGAGTATGATTTCCAATATATCCCAACTCAAGATTTTTTGGACGCTGTAAATTTAGATAGTATAAGAGTAGTTGCATTTATTCAGAATGACGATACAAAGGAAGTCTATCAATCAACTATGACAGACATTATGAACTCGGATAATCTTGATGCAGCTTTTAATGCGGTTGAAAATTTGGGTATCTCACCTTTTACAGTTCAATTTAATGATTACTCAACGGCAACCGATTCTACAAGTATTACTTCCTGGGCGTGGGATTTTAATAATGATGGAGTGATTGATTCAAATGATCCCAACCCGACTTGGACATACACCGATAAAAAATCATATACCGTGTCATTAACCGTTAGCGATGGCATTCATCAATATACCAGAACTTTAAATAATTATGTAACCGTTATCGGGGCGAGTTCGGATATCCTTGTTGTTAATGGAATTGAATATGCAACATATCCGACCGAGATGCAAAATTTTTACAACTCATCCGCATGTTTCGGCAATCATCAAGTAGATGTTTGGGATTTATTCGGTGATCAGGGCTTCGATTATAGTTCTAATTCCAATATTGTGCAGGTTGATTTATTCAAAAGGAATATCCCCGACGGAGTATTAAATCATTACCATAAAGTAATTTGGATTGGCAATAACTATGATGGTGATTTTTCGTTTTACGATACTACTCAGGTACTTCAATATGTTCAGAACGGTGGGAATTTTTTATTAGCAACGAGGCAAGGCAACGATTACTTCAGTTATGGACTTAAACAATACTGTGGAATTTCTTCAATTACATCACTTCAAAACATTACTCAATTAATTGCACTTGATGATAGTTTGGTAAATATGAATGCTGTTGGTGATAATTCAAGAAATCAATTTGTAATGCTGGATTCTACCTCTTTGGCAATACCGATTTTTGATTATGATACTTCAAATTCTTTTATTGCGGGCTTTAGGATTAAAAAAGAAAATGAAGGTGCATTTATATACATCGCTGGCAGACCTTATCGCTTCGATAATAATGCATCCTACCAAAACTATAATTATATTATTGATAAATGGATGAACTTTATTCTAACATCTGTTGAGCAAAATGGTAAAAGCTCGACATCCCCCGGCAGCTATAGTTTATCCCAGAACTATCCTAACCCATTTAATCCTTCAACCGTGATTGAATACAATATAAAAGAACCGGGTTTGGTAAGATTGACATTATATGATATGCTGGGAAGAAAAGTAAAAACACTTGTTAACCGGAATCAATCTGCCGGAAGTTATAGAGTTAATGTTACTGCTTCCAATTTAGCGAGTGGTGTTTACATATATAGATTGGAATCTAATAATTTTGTGCAGAGCAGAAAAATGATTTTAATTAAATAAGGAATTAAAAAAATACATTCGGCTTAAAACTAAAATTTTACGGAGAGTTTATGAAAAGTATTCTAATTATTTTGTTTCTTGTTTCGTTATCCCCTATTCTTTTTGCCCAGGAGGGAAATGCAAAAAAATTAGAAGGACGGAAAGCACCTGATTTTAAACTGGAAACTATGGATGGTGATTATGTTCAGTTAAGCGATTATTTGGGCAAAGGCCCTGTCTTAATTGCTTTTTGGGCGACTTGGTGCAAACCTTGTGCAGAAGAGCTCACTGAATTTAAGAAGACTTATAAAGAATTTGAGCCGAAAGGATTAAAAATAGTAGCAATCTCAATTGATAATGAAAAAACTGCTTCAAAGGTTAAGCCTTTTGTAAAATCGAGGGATTATCCTTTTGATATTTTGCTGGATCCCAATTCGGATGTAGCGCGGAAATATTATGCATATAATATTCCTTATTCTGTTTTGCTTGATAAAAACGGAACAATCGTTTATTCCCACCTTGGATATATGAAAGGAAATGAGCTGACGATTAATAAAAAAATAGAAGAAATATTTAAGGAAAATTAATCTGCATTCAACCTTCATGAAAAATAAACAAGCGGGAAAAATGAAAAAATATTTTGTTCTTTTTGTTTTGTGCAGTTCTATGTTCTGTTTTTCGGGAAACTTATTTGCACAAACCCAGGATAATAATTTAGGAGGAAGCGGCTATATACTGCCGGAGGGTTTTGGATTATCCAACCAGATGAAATATTCCTATGACCAGAATATCAAACAAGAAATTTTTGAGGACTGGTTCAACCTCGACTACAGTAAAGGAATCTTTTCTTCGGGCGTAAGATTCGAAGCTTTTCAACCGAATGATCCCAATCCGTCAATCAGTAGAGGGAAAGATCGTTTTGCCGGGATCGATTATAAATATGTAAAATTGGATATTGGCGATGTTGAAGAAGGCATTGATTTAACAGTCGGTAATTTTTATGAATTATTCGGCAGGGGATTAATATTAAAAAGTTATGAAGATAGAAATATTAGAGTCGACAATAACCTTTTAGGTGTAAAAGTAGTCGGTAAATTTCATGGCTTTATTCTCAATGCTTTAACAGGCATGGCAGAAAACGCCAATGCGGAAAGAAAAGATATCCTGCACGCTGCAGATCTCGAATATGCCGGCTTAAAAAAATTAAAGCTTGGTCTTTCTTTTGCCTCTAACCAACCTGATGTTGCCGGCGCCGCAAGAACACGATTGCTTTCCTTTAGATTGGAACCATCAATCTGGAATTTTGATTTTTACGGTGAATACGGAATAAAACAAAATGATGATATAAAAGAGACTTATTTTAAAGACAGCAAATCTTCAATCGTAGGTAAAGCAATATACGGCGGGGCGAATTTTTATTTGGGTTCTCTTGCACTTTCAGGTGAATATAAATATTACGACAACTTTAACTTCCAATCTGCCGACGGAACCATACAATATAATACACCACCTGCACTTCAAAAAGAATACACATACGTTCTTTTAAATCGCCACCCGTATTCACTAAATGCAGGCAATGAACAGGGATTTCAAATTGAGGCGGATTATACTTTTGACGATTATAATTATTTAAATGCGAGCTATAATTTGACAAAGACTCTTCCCGCAACTTCTTATTACCAGGAGGTACAGGGTAGCAATCTTCCGACGCTCAACCAGTTGCAGGAAACTTATGTACAGGCAACCCATGATTGGGGCGATGTTTTTACAACGGTTGCTGCTTTTGGATATAGCAAAGTACTGGAAGATTTTAGTACGAATTACACTCCTATTCTGGAAAACCGCTTTTACTTCGATGAGATAAATACTCTTAAGCTAACACTTGAGCATCAGCAGTCTACTATCAGCTCAACATCTGAAAAATATTTTGATGATGTAATGACTCTTGAATATTTAAGAGCGCCGAAGTTTAATGTTGCATGGGTTGCGGAAATGCAGACAAGGGAACCTCAGCCGGGAAGACGTGTGAGAAAAATTTGGAACTTTGTTCAAATCGGGTACAAAATCGGCGGCCATACGGATATCAGCTTGTTAATTGGTTCAAGGCAAGCAGGCAACATTTGTATCGGAGGTGTTTGCAGGTATGAACCGGAATTCAGCGGTATTGAATTGAGAACTTTTACTAGGTTCTAAAAACAAGTCAAAAGTAAAAATTCAAAAGTCAAAAATGGTGGGAAATTATTAATATTAAAGAAATTAATATTTGGATTACAAGTCCGAATGTTTGTTTAAATACTTATAGCTGATTATCAATTGCGTCGAGCCTACTCGCAATACCGGATTTGTTTCTTCATGTTAACAAGAATAATTAAAATAGAGAATAAATAAACGGGGCTAATGCCGAACCTTGTGTTAGTATAATCAATCCACCTAAAAGAAGAAGGAAAATTAATATTGGAGCCAGCCACCATTTTTTTCTAACTTTAAGATATTGCCATAGCTCTGATATTGTTGATAATTTACTCATAATTCATTTTACAAAATTAAAATTGCTTTTCATAATCTGTAGGGGATAATTTTTTCTTTTCCCTTTTTTCCCAGTAAGTTTTTTTGCTATGATCGATTTTCAAATCGAGAAACTTTTTCCCGGACAATTTAGATAAAAAACTTACCGGGGTTAATATAATAAAAAATAAAATAGTTAGAATCACCCTTGTCATTACCCAGCCCATTAGAATTGAAAATATCATCCATGCTTTATTGACCGGTTTTAAAATTAAAGGTGATATTAAACCTGCTAAGAAAAGAAATGCGCCAGCTATACCGAAATAGAAATAAACTTCACTTTTCTTCCAAAGTAAAATGAAAGCAATAATCAAAAAAACTCCTCCGATGCTAAGTCCGAATTTTCGAAGTTCTTTGTTTGATTCTTTTATATTTTTTATTTCTTCAGATATCAT
>CAZKUR010000003.1:57488-90356 GCA_964556005.1 uncultured Ignavibacteriaceae bacterium
TAATGCGGCTAAAGCCGCTTTTCTTTTTTCCTTTTTAAATCAGTTCACTAAAGTGAACTGCAATAGATAATTAATATTTCTTTTTTAATTCTATTAAAATTGTTTACAGTTAATGGGGCTAAAGCCATCTTTCTTTTTTTATTTAATATCAGTTCATTAAAAAGGACTGCCATTGAGTATCCAATTCTTATCAAATGCATCCATTTCTTATCTATTGCAGTTGGCTTTTCCCATAGAGATGGCTATGCCAAGCTAACCGAATAAAAAAATCTCAATTAAATCAAGGCTTTAGCCGCATTAAATCCTTTGTATAAACAAATACTTTAATCCGGTTCAAATTCATTTTGCCAATCTGTTGTAATCTCTTTTTCCGATTTATCCTGTTTGGACTTATCCAATAAATAATTCCCGATAATCAAGTAGTCCATATTTGTTCTCATAAAACATTTGTATGCTTCTTGCGGGGTACAGACTATTGGCTCGCCGCGCACATTAAAAGAAGTATTAATGATAACAGCACAATTATAATCTTCATTAAATTTTTTTATAAGATCATAATATAATTTATTTGTTTCTTCATGAACAGTTTGAATTCTTGCTGAATAATCAACATGTGTAACTGCAGGAATATTCGAACGGACGACATTCAATTTATTTATACCGTTAAGATTTTTATCCTCCTCTTTTAATTTTTTTCTGATATCTTTTTTTACATTCGCAACAAGTAGCATATACGGACTGGGTTTATTAATCTCGAAATATTCCGATACGTTATCAGCCAAAACAGAGGGAGCAAAGGGGCGAAAGCTTTCCCTGAATTTTATTTTAAGATTCATTTGTGCCTGCATTTTTGGTGAACGCGCATCTCCAATAATTGATCTTGCACCGAGTGCACGCGGCCCGAATTCCATTCTTCCCTGAAACCAGCCGATTACTTTTTCTTTTGCAATTAATGCAGCCACGGTTCCGGGAATTTTTTCTTTTTCGATTTTTGTGTAGTTAATTTCTTCACGATCAAGAAAATTCCGAATTTCATCATCTGAAAAATCAGGTCCTAAGAAGGAACCCTTTTGTGAATCTGGATTTGTCTCTGCTTTTCTCGGCTTTTGAAAATAATTATACCACCCGATTAAAGCAGCTCCCAATGCTCCGCCGGCATCTCCGGCAGCAGGCTGAATCCAAATATCTTCAAATAAATTTTCTCGAAGTAAAATTCCATTTGCAACGCAATTAAGTGCAACGCCTCCTGCCAAAACAAGATTCTTCATCCCGGTTTCTTTTTTTACATGCTTCCCTAATTTTAAAACTATCTCTTCCGTAACTTCCTGAATTGATCTCGCCAGATCCATTTCTTTTTGCGTTAATTTCGACTCAGGTTTTCTTGGCGGCCCGCCGAAAAGCCGGTGGAATTTTTCATTCGTCATTGTTAATCCCACGGTGTAGTTAAAATATTCCATATTCATTCTAAAAGATCCGTCTTCCTTAACATCAATTAATTCTTTTAGAATCAAGTCTTTATATTTCGGTTCGCCGTATGGAGCTAATCCCATTACTTTATATTCTCCGGAATTAACTTTAAACCCGGTGTAATAAGTAAATGCAGAGTAAAGTAAGCCGAGCGAATGAGGAAATTTTATGTCTGAAAAAAGTTCAATTTGATTACCTCTGCCGGTACCAAAACTTGTAGTTGTCCATTCACCAACACCATCCATTGTTAAAATTGCTGCTTCATTGAAAGGTGAAGGATAAAAAGCAGATGCCGCATGTGATTCATGATGTTCCGGGAAAATAATTATACCGTCATGATTCAACTCTTTTTTAATGAAGTCTTTCATCCACAATTTTTCTTTTATCCAAAGAGGCATTGCCTTTATAAATGTAGTAATACCTTTCGGTGAGTAGGTAAGGTATGTTTCCAGAAGTCTTTCAAATTTTAAAAACGGTTTATCGTAAAAGGCAACAAGGTCAAGATCTTCTGAGGAAATTTTGCTGTACTTTAAACAAAAATTTATTGCATTTACCGGGAAATTATAATCGTGTTTTTTCCGTGTAAATCTTTCTTCCTGTGCAGCGGAAATAATTTCGCCATCTTTAACAAGGCAGGCAGCGCTGTCGTGGTAGAATGCAGATATTCCTAAAATGTACATTAATAATTTTTAATAAATCTTAAATTTTTTTGTGGGATATTTGTAATTAAACATCGTGAATTTTTGTATATCGTGAAATAAAAACATTTTTCTTTCGGTGTTAATTTATTAGAATTATATTTTAAAATAAAAATATTCCTTTATCTGTTACCTGTAAATCTTACTCTGAACACATTATGCGTAAAAAAAATATTTTTAGAATAATACTGATCCTACTCCCGTTTATAATTTTAGCATTATTGGAATTAACACTTAGATTATTCGGATATGACAATGATTTGAAGATTGTATCAACCATAGAAAGAAACGGGAAAAATTATTATACAATGAATCAACTGGTGGGTAAAAGATATTTCGGTAAAGAGCGGCTCTATTACCGTAAAGGATCGCATGATTTTTTTGAAGTAAACAAACAGCCGAACACAATCAGGGTCTTTTGTTTCGGCGCCTCCACTATGGCGGGTTTTCCTTATGAATATAATGCTATACCTTCGGAATTTTTAAGAGATAGACTAACATATGCTTTCCCACATAAAAACATTGAAGTAATTAATACAGCAATTGCAGCCACAAACAGCTTTACGGTTGTACAATTTGCTGAAAAATTAGTCCATTATAAACCGGATCTTTTTATTGTTTACATGGGGCAAAATGAATTCTATGGTGTATATGGTGTCGGCTCAACAATCTCAATTGGAAAAAGCAGGTGGATGATAAACACATACCTCTGGTTCGAACAGTTTAAAACTTTTCTTTTGTTAAAAGATTTTATTTCTACGATAACAAACTGGATTAAGCCAAATAATTCCGGTGAGAATAAAATATTGATGGAACAAATGGCTAAAAATAATTCTATCGGCCTGAACAGCGATGATTACAAAACAGCAGTAAATACGTTTAGAGAAAATTATAAAGAAGTTATCGAGATAGCGAAGAATAATAATATTCCAATAATTATTTCCACACTTGTAACGAACGACGGGTTAAAGCCTTTTGTCTCAATGCATTCTCAAAATCTGAAAGATTCTTTAAAAACTAAATGGGAAATGTATTTAGATCAAGGGAATGAAAAAATGTCCAAAGCACTTTCGGTAAAAAATTTTTTTGATTCCACAAAGAAAAAAGAATATTATTCAGAAGCTATAGCTGATTTTAGCAAAGCCGAATCAATCGATTCATTACCGGCCATCGTTCATTATAATACAGGCAAGTGTTATGAAGAATTGGGGGATTACAAAAAGGCGCAACAACAATTATCGCAGGCTGTAGATCTAGACGGTTTAAGATTCCGTGCTCCATCAGAATTTAATAATGTAATAATAAAATTATCACATGAATTTAAAGTTCCTTTAACCGATGTTAGAGAAGAGTTCAAGGAAAAATCACCTCACGGAATTATCGGCGGTAATTTACTTGTTGATCATGTCCATCCGAATATTAAAGGTTATTTTCTCATGGCAAAAAGCTGGTTTGCTACGATTCTGAATAATAAATTATTTGGAGTATCTCAGGTTAAAGTTGAAAACGACAGCATACTATGGAATGAATCTTCGGTAACTTATTTAGATAGTTTAATAGGAAAATTAAAAATCCGTGAACTGAGAAATAGGCCTCCGTTTCAAAAGATAGAAGAACCATTCGATTTCGAACCAAAGAATTTTGTTGAAAAAATTGCATATCAATATGTAGTTAAACACAAACTTTCATGGGGAAATGCACATTTGGAAGTTGCAAAAGAATATTTTAGCAAGAGCGATTTTACAAATGCATTGAGAGAGTTAAAAGCTGTTCTAATTACCGATGAAGATAATCCGAATATTCTTAAGCTTGTAGGCGACATGTGTTTTAATTTAAAATTATTTTCAAAAGCCGAATCTTACTATTTAAAAGCATTTTCGTTAACTAATAATCATTTTATAGAATTTAAATTAGGCTTGACTGAGTATTATCTTGGAAAACCCAGCTTATCAATTCAGTATTTGAATGATTGCCTGGAGCATAATAAATACGGTGCTCAAAAATTTAATCCTAAAGAAGTTACCGATATTTATTACAACTTAGCTTTAGCATACACTCAAGTTTCGGAATATGATAAAGCTAAAAATAGTCTGCATGCTATGCTGAATATTAATCCAGAGGATAAAAGAGTTGCTGAAATGATTCGGCAGATTAATAGTTTAACAAAATAATTAGCTGACAAACCTGTTAAAGTGATTTCAGGTACATGCTAATAATTTTTACAATAAAGAATTATTTTTTTTGAAAAAATTTTTTTTTGATTATGATTTTGGTATTTTCAATTCTATTTTAAAAATATTTAGATTTATTGATGAATTTTAAAGAAAATCTATTTCTTAAAAAAAATTAATGAGTTTTTAATTTTTTTTACATAAATTATATGATGAAATTCATATTATTAAAGAATTAGGTGTTGACTTTAAAAGCGATTTTATCGACGTTACAAATAGTTAAGTTATTTTTTTAACATAAAACGAAGGAGTTTGTCTATAGACGGCAATTTTTTACTATGGAAATACAAAGACTGGTTTTTTAGAAGTATTTCATAACCAATCTATTTATTATCGTTTCAGTCTAATTACTATCCGTAGTAATCCAATCGCAATTAAAGCCGTCATAAGAACTTATTTAAATTTTTCACTGTTGAAGATAAGCTGTCTTTTTTTAGTTTAAATATTTTGGTAATCAAAATTAGTTAAAGCTTTTGGAGAGAGAAAATGAAGCAAACAATTTTTACTTGCCGGGTGATCCCATTTGTCTCTCCATTAATTGACCTGTGTGATTTTATTTTTTATTAGTCTGGTTATTTTATTCATAATTTAAAACATAAATAAATATATAGGAATGCTTCTCGACTTTTTACAACTAAATATTCCAAAAGGAGGTAATATGAGAAAAGCTGATAAGACAAAGTTACTTCTAGTAATGGGTATCAGCTTGATATTTTCCATTGCTGGTTGCGTTGATACGAGCGTTCAGCCCATTCCCAGCAATATCGTTTATCATAGCCAATTAAGTATTGTCAACCTAGTTGCCGGCGGGGGAGCTGCTACTCTAAAAATGGTTGATTACACCGGTGCTACGTCTTTTACCGGGAATATAAATTTTGGCGATGCATCATCGTTTAAAACAGTTCAGGCGGGTGCGAAATCGCTGTTTATTAAATTTGGAAGTTCTCCAGAAGATACTCTAAAGTTTTCCCTTACTAGTGATTACAAATTTAGAGTATTCTTAGCTGGTTCTGATTCTTCCTATAATGTGTACAGAAATGCTGAAAGATACATAGATGCGACTAGCTTACCATCAGATACTAGCCAGATTGAATTTTTTAACGGTTCGCCGGATGTAACTCTGAATTCGGTAACAATAACAGGTGGTGGTGAAAGTTCAACCGTTACATTTACAAATGCACTTGCATTAGGTAATGTTGCGCCCTATATGAAATTAAAAGCCGGTTCTTATTCGTTTGATGTAAGTTACGACACTCCCGACACAACTCTTACCGCTACATTTAATAAGGATCTGGCATCAAAGGGTAGATACACTGCTGTAATTTATGATTCTGCAAATAATCTGAAAACCAAGGTTTTCACAGATGATTAGAAAAAAGTTTAAAAATAACGGAGGAAAAAATATGTTCCGAAAATTTTATACACTAATATTTTTTGTGCTGGTTGCTTTCTCCTTTACCTTTGCTCAAACAGGTAGAATAGCAGGAAAGGTAACAGACAAGCAGTCCGGCGAACCGCTGATCGGAGCCAATATTATTATATTAGGTACTAGCCTTGGAGCTGCTACCGATGTCAACGGTGAATTTCTAATCCGGCAGGTGCCGCCCGGTAATTATACTGTTAAGGCTTCTTACATTGGTTATCGAGACGTTTCCGTAAGTAATTTAAGAATTGTCGCCGGTTTAACAACAGATCTCAATTTTCAACTTCCTTCCTCGGAAATTGCAACAAAGGAAGTTATAATCGTATCTCAGAGACCATTAATTGAAAAAACAGCAACAAACGCTATAAGAATTGTCGGCTCAGAAGATATTAATTCTTTGCCGGTTAGAAATGTTGATCAGATTGTAGCTCTTCAACCTGGCGTTGTTAGACAAAACGGATTAACTTTTATCCGCGGCAGCAGACCGGATGAGACGGGCTACCTATTGGAAGGTGCGGATACTAAAAACATTCTTAGTAGAAACGGTGGTTCCCTAGTAACTGTAACCCCTGACGCATTACAGGAAGTACTTGTACAGGCAGGTGGTTATACTGCTGAATATGGTAATGCAAATGCAGGTATTATTTCACAGGATTTTAAAACCGGTTCAAAAGATTATCATTTTTCTCTGCGTGCAGAAACAGATAATTTCGGAAATTATCCCGGCGATAAATTCCTTGGTACATATTCATATGGTTATTCCGATTATACGTTAACTATGAGTGGACCAATATATACAGATAAATTAAAAGTTTTCTTATCCGGTGAAAATTTTTTCCAAAGAGATTTTAACCCTGAATTTTTCTATGCAAGCCCGACTGCTTTTTCAGATGGCGCTATGCTGGATACAACAAAAATATATGATACGGGTTTTTACAGCGGTAATACAACCGATTATCAATATCTAAACTGGAAGGGCGGAAATGTTCTCGGTCAAATGGATAATAGGTACACTGTAAACGGAACGGTTTTGTTTGATGATAACCCACTAATTTTAAGATTAGCCGGTGCTTATACATATGAAAAAACCAGAGGCGCTCCTAACGGAACAGCTTTTGTAACTTCCTTAATCGATATGTTTAATACTTCTCGACTTCCTGTGAATGATAGATCAAATGTTCTTTTAAATTTAAAAGGAACTTACTTGATCTCTGGAAATTCATTCTTGGAAGCTAATGTTAACTATTATGATTCCCGCGGAAAAATTTACGATCCGATTTTCGGCGATAATTTTTTATCTTATAGCGATAGCTTGGCTGCTGCTGCTCATGGCTGGCAATATTCCAACTATACAACTCCGCCGCAGTTATATGATTTTTACGGATTCCCTTTCTTACGACCCGGAACCCCAACAGTTGCTTATGGTGCAACTCAAGATATTGCACATGCCATAGCTTATACAAAAGATCATAATAATTATTTAGGCGGTTCGATTGCATACACTACGCAAATTCAAAAGCATTCAGTTAAAGTAGGTGCATCGCTGCAGCGATGGACAGTAAGGCATTTTGCAGAAGGTGATGCGTCAAACTTTTTAAATACTGTAAGAACAAATCCGGATTTGGCTGCTAATACCGATTCATTAAAGAAACTTATTGGAAGTTCTCTTTATAGAAATTATAATAATTACGGTTTTGATGTATTCGGTAATGAAACGGATTCCGATCCGTTCGCTCCCAAAAATCCTGTCTTTGCTTCCGGTTACGTAGAAGATAGAATCGAGGTTAGCGATTTAATTATCAATGCCGGATTAAGATATGATTATATTAATATGGATAGCTGGAAATGGGCAGATCCTTTACTGCCCTCGGTTAATTCAACAACAAATACAATTCCTGATTCTTCGATTGCCAAAGGAAGTAAATTCAACTACGTTTCGCCACGTTTAGGATTTTCATTCCCGGTAACAGATCAAACAGTTTTCCATATGCAATACGGAAAATTCGTTCAATCTCCAAGCCTAGATATTGCATATAGAGGCATTTATCAGGCAGCACAAATATTAACCGGATCGAATTTGTTTACTAACCCAATTGCATATAATCCGGAACCTATAAGAACAACACAATATGAGATTGGGTTCTCGCAGCAGTTTACGGATTTTGCTGCATTCGATCTTACTGCTTTTTATAAGGATATTAAAGGTCAGTTGCAGTATACTATAATTTATACTGCTCCTGGAGCGCAAAGAAGTTCTTACCAGGCTTATGTAAACCAGGATTTTGCCACTACAAAAGGTTTGGAACTTAGTTTGAGATTAAGGAGAATCGATAGAGTTAGAGCTGAAATCAATTATACTTATTCTGATGCTTCCGGTACGAACTCATTTGCAGCAAGTGCAATCGGATCAATTAACGTAAATAAAAATACTCCTACCGTACTTCTGCCTTTAACCTATAATCAAACCCATAGAGGTACTATATTTTTAGACTATAGATTTGGTAAAGATGACGGCGGTCCAATCCTTTCCCAATTAGGATTTAACTTCCTGTTTACTTTTAATAGCGGGCATCCATATACTTTGGCTCAATACACTGGTTTAGGGCAAGCTTCTGCATGGACAGGCGGTTTAATTCCTGCTGTCGATTCAAGAGGAAGAAGGCCCATTGGCCCGATCAATGGTCAGAGTACACCATGGAATTACAATTTAGATCTTCGTATAGATAAAACTGTCGATATATATAATTTTAATGTTAATATTTATGTATCTATTCAGAATTTGCTTGATACCAGAAACGTAATTAATGTTTATCAAAGAACTGGCAATGCTTATAATGACGGATTCTTGCAGACTTCAGCAGCCGCACAGCTAATTGCTCAGGATAGATATACACAAAGATTTGCCGATTTATATCAAGCACTTAATTACGGAAACAGAGAAGCTGCGCAGAATAGTTATTTTTACGATTTGTTTGGTCAGCCCCGACAACTGCGCCTTGGTGTTTTGGTTAATTTTTAATCTAAAAGGAGAATTTAATGTTGCCTCATGAAAAATATAAACTTGCGGAGGTTATTTAATATGAAAAAATTTAATTATTTAAGTATTATTTTTATACTAACGCTTCTACTGGCATTCCCCTTTAGCGCTTTTGCAAAAAAGGGAGACGGTAGCAGCCCACAGAAACCAAAGCTCACAAAAACAACCGCCAATAATCCTGCCCAGAGCCTAATTGATATCAATAACATTACTTGCTGGGTTAGCCAGGAAGGTTTCCATGATTGGGTTGTCGGTGGTTCATGGAACGGAATGTTTCCAAATGGCGTTAATGCTGGAGCAATATTTTCCGAAGGTATTGTATGGGGAGGGCAAGTGAATGATGGTAATTCACCGATTGTAAGAGTTGACGGTAATACCTATTCTACCGGTTGTTCACCTATTGAAAGATTGTATAGGGTTAGGCCAGATTATGCTACGGCGAATGATGCTGCACTTGCTCAGGATGTAGCGGATTTTTATAGTGAAAATGTTTCAGATGTTACACCTGATCAAATTCAAACAGTTAGAGCTCAATATGCTAAGGATTGGAACGAATGGCCTGCCGATAAAGGTGCTCCGTATAAAGATTCTAACGGTGATGGACAATACGAACCCAATATCGATACAGCGGGTATTCCTGGCGCCTCACAAACCATTTTTATTATGTACAACGATAATATATCAAGTACATTATACGGTACTCCCCCAATTGGTTTGCAGGTTTCGGAAACTTACTGGGCTTATGCAGCTTCAGGTCCTTTGGCCAATATCATATTTAAAAAAGTTGATATAGTTTATAAAGGAACTTCGACCTCATCTTCAAATGCTGAGATAGATAGTATGTATATTGTTCAGTGGGCAGATCCCGATGTCGGTAACAGTACCGATGATTTTGCCGGATGCGATACAACATTGAACTTAGGTTATTCTTACAGTTCAGGATATACCGATGCGGTTTATCAGGGCTTAGGTTTAGCACCTCCGGCAGTTGGATATGACTTTTTACAAGGTGTTTCTAAATTTACCGGGAATCCAAATGATAGTGCGATTTTCAACTTAAAATATAGAAAAGGTTATAAGTATGTGAATCCTAAACCTATGAGTTCATATGCTTATTTCGCAGCCGGCGGTACATGGTCGGATCCAGATTTCACGGCAACCGGTACAAATCAATTTTATAATTTGATGCGCGGCGATTTACCACGTCCTCCATATCCTTCCGCTCAACCATTTCCCTCTTCGGTTGCGGATGTAACTCCTTATGGAACATATTTGCTGGATGGAGATCCCGTATTCGGAACAGGTAAAATTGATGGAAAAGTTGATGGTCCGGGTGATAGGAGAATTATGGTAACAAACGGACCTATTACAATGCATCTCAATGATACGGCACAGGTTGTACTTGCCCTTGTTGGAGGTTTGGGTACTAATAATATTTCAAGTATAAGCGTGTTAAAATATAATGACTTAACTGCACAATACGCTTATGATCAATTATTTAATATTCCTATAATGCCATCACCTAAAGTACAGGCTTTTGGTCTTAATGATAAAGTTGTCCTAAATTGGGGACAACCACAAAGTTTGTTAAATCAAATTGAGAATTCAAATCATGGCATTTATAACTTCCAGGCATATTCTGTTTATCAATTGCCTCCTGGTGGTACGGATATTACACAGGGAGTTAGAATTGCTACTTATGACCTTAAAGATCAAACAACAGTATTATATAATAAAGAGTTAGATGAAGGTACTGGTTTGATAATAAGTAAACCTATAGTTGTTTTGAAAAATTTGGGTTTACAGCGTTATATTACAATAACGCAGGATCAAATATTTAACAAACCGTTGGCAAACGGCTTGCCCTATACTTTTGCCGTAACAGCCATGGCTTATAATAATGATCCTACTTTACCTTCTAATATTCTGGAATCAGCACCTGCCATTGTTAATGTTACTCCTCAGCAGCCTGTTCCGGGTACTTCTTATGAACAGGATGGCCCAATTCCAGCTTCCGATATCAGCCATACCGGAACAGCAAATGCATCTATTGATGTTAGTGTTATTAACCCTGATAGTGTAACCGGGCATCAATATGAGGTATCATTCCACAATGAAATGTATTCCCTGGGTGCCGATGGAAAATGGGTTGATATTACTCCACCTAAAAAATTAGGTAAAGTTACTGATTTAACAGGATCATATTTAACATCTGCTGCATCATATAGCGAAACAAAAGGCTTAATGGATGTACATTATACCGTGAATGTGATTTCACCTAATTATGATTATTGTGACGGTGTTGAAATAACATTACCTTCTAATGTTATTATAGATACTACTTATAGCCCAATTAGTAACAATGACGGTTCACCGATTCCATTTCAGATTAACAGAACAACAAATACAATATTTTATAGTGTAGTTAATCCGGATTCACTGCTTAGTGGTGATTCAACATATAGAACTCAAAACGGAATTTTTGCAGGCGGCGAAGATATTGTTGTAACAGTAAGACCCGCCTCGGTACCAATGATAACCCATTATACTATGTTTGACGATAATTGGGGTGATATGAATGGTTATTATGGTGGATTTATTGATGTATCGGGAATCGATACATTAAAAGGTCCTATTTCAAATAAAATCGTTACTCAAAAGCAATGGAACGTTAAGGATTTAACTACCGGAAATGTTGTAGTTAAAAATCAGACTATATTAAATGGGCAGGATATTTATGCGCCGCAGCTTTATTTCCAGCAAAACGGTATTTATGGTCCTGGCGGTTCAACTCAAAGCTTTACTCCTGATGTCTCAGCAACTGCTAACCCAATAGCTGATGCCAGTATTCAGATTGGAATAAATGGTAGTTATGATGCTCCAACAACCATTAATTCATCTAGTGCAGATGTTTCATTAAACGGAACAACTATGTATCATTCCACCTCAGGGCCAGGAGTTCTGAATTGGCATGATGCTAATCATAGTTTTGAAATTACCGACTTTACAGTTTATGGTTTCGCTAATGGTACTGCAGCGGGCTCGGATCCTGACTATGGTGCAGGTGGTGGCGTTCCGCTATCGGATATTAATGACTTGCAGCAGGATTATGAATTAAGATGGACTGGTATTCTCGGAGATACTACAATAGGCGGAACTACAGTACATATTACAAAATCAGGTGGTCAATTAGTCACTCTGTTCGGAGCGAGCGGCTATGATCTTAAGGATGCCCCGTTAAATCCAAATCCTGGTACCGATAGTCCATTTTTGGTTAGAGTACCATTCGAAGTGTGGAATGTAGATAAGAATGAACAGGTAAACCTGTTGTTTTGGGATAGATCAGGTGATGGGACCTCTGCCTGGAATATGGATAGCCGGCAGTACACATGGATAGTAAATACAAAATATGATCCTTCTGCCCCGCTTGATCCTACGGGTAGTGCTGTTTCTGATAGTGCGACCTGGAATGTGGTCATTTATGCTTCAGCATTCACCCTTGGAGATGTTGTAAAATTGACTTATCCTAATCCTTTACAGGTTGGAGCAGATAAATTTACGTTCAATACCAGAGCTTTAGCTTATAATAAGACTCAAGCTAAATCTGATGTAAACCTGATAAATGTTTTTCCGAATCCTTATTACGGATCCCAGTATAGAGAAACTGCCAGGGATGATCATTATGTTACATTCAGTCATTTACCGAAAACTGCCACAATCAGGCTTTTCGATTTGAGCGGTGTTTTGGTTAGAACGATTCACCATTTACCAGGAAGCGGTCAATTTGAAAAATGGAATCTGCAAAACGATTCAGGTTATCCTGTGGCAAGTGGAATTTACATAGCTTATATTGATATGCCGGACTTGGGCGCTACCAAAATACTTAAATTAGCTATAGTACAAGAACAACAAATATTACAAGTATATTGATTTTTTTGGAAGGCGTTCCGCTCATAACGGAATGCCTTCATTAAATTTTTAATTTAATCGGAGGAAATTATGTTTCGTTTGAATAGACTATTATTTATCCTTCTAATATTCAGCTTCTCCGCTATAGAAACATTTGGTGGCGGTCAAAACCGTGCGGGTACTTCTGCTGCTCCGGAATTAAGAATTCCTATCGGAGCTAGATACTTAGCTATGGTTGGCTCCCCGATTGCTTCTGTAACCGGTTTGGAAGCTATATATTGGAATCCTGCCGGTGTCGATCTTTCGACAGACGACGCAAATGCAATGATTTCATACCGGCAATATATCGCTGATATGAGCATGAATTTTGTTGCAGTCAGCGGCAGGCTTGGCAGTTTTGGTTCAGTAGCCCTGTCTTTTAGATCGTTGAATATTGGAAATATAAATGTTACAACTATGGAGCAGCCGGATGGAACCGGCGAAGTAATAAGCCCTAATTATTTTGTATTAGGACTGACTTATTCAAAACAGCTTACCGATAGAGTTTCGATAGGAGCAAACATTAATCTAATAAATGAAAGCTTCGCAAATGTCGGCGCTTCGGGCATCAGTTTTGACTTTGGCGTTGAATACAAGAATCTATTTAGTGTTCCTGGCTTTGCACTAGGTGTTGTTGTGAAAAATCTTGGTTCCGGAATGAAGTACGGTGGAAACGGTTTATTCGTACAGGCAAATATTCCGAATACCTCAAGTGGTCCTACATGGTACCAGGTTGATGCCGCTAAGGCAGATTTACCGTCGGAAATAAGCCTTGGGCTTTCTTATGTTAAAAATCTTGATGAAGAGAATAAAGTTACCGTTGCTGCTTCATTCCAAAATAATAATTATACATATGATAATTATAATGTGGGATTAGAGTATTCATTTAAAGATATTCTGTATGTAAGAGGAGGATACCTGTATACGCCTCAATCAACCACAGAAACACCTAATATTTTCCAAAACTACGCGTTGGGTGTTGGATTTAATTTGAAGCAGTTTAGCAGCATAGATTTAACTTTAGATTATGCTTACGTACCGGTAAAATATTTTGATGCAAATAATGTTTTTTCTATAAAATTTGGTTTCTAAAACATACCAATAAAGTATAATCTTATTAAACGGTTTCGCCCCAAATGGTGAAACCGTTTTTTATTTCCGGCTTAAATCTTAAAATTACAGAAACAAGGGATTCATTATTGAATGTAAAATTTTAATTAAATTTTTATATTTTAGAACGTATTCAATAAATATCAGTTCATGGATGAAATGTTATTTACTTATTGAAACCCGGGAAAGTTTATTTCATTATTTTTTAATAGTATATAGGTCGGGAAAAAGTGCTTAAGTCATTAATTAATAAAAAAATAAGTTTCGTATTTATATTTATTTTATCGGTTATTTCTTTTATTGGCTGCTCCTCCAATTCGAACAAAATTAAAATTAATAAAGCAATTGTTGGAAGATGGGAAGGATTATTACAATTTCCCAATAAAAATTTCTTGATAATTGCCGAAATAACGAATGGTAAAGACAATAATTTACAGATAAAGCTTTCAAGTCCGCATCAAAAAGTATTTTCACTCCCCGTAGATAGCTTAGTCTTAAGTGATAACAGCATCAGTTTCAAGTTAAAAAAATACAAAGTTTCATATACAGGTGAGTTTAAGATAGACAGCAGTGAAATTACAGGCAGATGGACTCAAGTAGATCAAAGTATTCCGCTTACTTTTTTTAGAGAAGGGGAACTGGGAAGATTGAATAGGCCGCAATATCCGTTTAGGCCATATTCCTATAATTCAGACTCAGTCACTTTTAAAAATCAAACTGCCGGAATAGTTTTAGCAGGAACATTAACATATCCTAAAAAAGACGGGCCTTTCCCTACCGTCCTTTTAATAAACGGAATGGGGCCACAAGATCGTGATGAATCGATGTATAGTCATAAACCCTTCCTGATAATTTCCGATTTTTTGACAAAGCATGGATACGCAGTATTAAGAGTAGACGACAGGGGGACAGGATTATCAACAGGAAATTATGATAGTTCCACTACAAAGGATTTTGCAGGAGATGCGTTGGCTGCAATAAATTTTTTAAAAAAGAATAAAAACATCGATACTACAAAAATAGGATTATTAGGATTTAACGAAGGCGGTCTTATAGCATCTATGCTTGCTGCGAAATCGAACGATATTAAATTTATTGCCTTGTTGGCTACGCCTGGAATTACTGGAAAAGAAATAATGCTGGAGCAGACTTTAGACCTTCAGAAGAAATTTAAGGTGCCCGAGGAGGAAATTCAGCAAGACTACAGGTTTAATAGTAAAATATTCGGAATAATTGAGAGTGAAAAAGATACGACTAAACTAAAGAAAAAACTTATAGATGCTTATAAAAAATTTATTTCTACCCTCGGAACAAAATTGTTCACAAGCCCGAAATACTCTTCTCCAAATATTAAAAAACAAATAAATTTTATGATAAAGCCCTGGTTTCGTTACTATTTAACTTATAACCCTGCTACTGAATTTAAAAAGGTACAATGTCCGGTTTTAATTTTATACGGAGAAAACGATTTACAGGTAGAACCAAAGGAAAATAATGAAGCAATTGAGAAGGCACTAAAGGAAGGTGGAAATTATAATTATGAGTCGGTGATTTTGCCTAAGATGAATCATTTGTTTCAGGAATCCGAGAGCGGTTCGCCTGCCGAATATTCAAAGATAAAAGAAACGTTTTCGCCTAAAGCTATGCAAATTATCGTTGATTGGATGAATAAAATCATTCAACAAAACAGCAAAAAAGAAGTTGCTTCAAAATAATTTTTCGTTCATTAATTTTAATTTATTATTTACCAATACACTTGGTTCCGCACTGCGGCTGTATTTTAATTTAAAATGATAGTGTTTATTGTAATTTAATTTACTAAATTGAAAACAAAATTATTTAACGAGGGGCTCTAAAATGAAAAATATTAAACATTTTGACGTTCCAAAAATTAACTCCATACAGCATTTACTAATTAACTCGGCAGAAACTTATTCGGATAAAATTGCACTTGAAGATTTAACTGATACACCGGTTAACAAAGTTACATACGGGGACCTGTTGGAAAACATTTTAAAGTTCGGTTCTGCTTTAAAAAAATTAGGCTTTAACGAGCGCGATCATATCGCTTTAATAGGAGAAAATAGAGTTCAATGGGGAATTACTTATTTAACGGCAATGGCTTTTAATTTTGTTATTGTACCGATCGATAAAAATTTAACTACAAACGAAATATTAAATATTATTCATGAATCCGATTCTATAGCACTGGTTTTTTCAGATACGTTTAATTCGATGATTTCTGAAAAAAAATCGCTTCTAAAAAGATTAAAGTATTTTATAAATATGGATTTAAAAAAGGAAGCAGACGGATTTCACTCGATGTATGAATTAATAAATAATACCAATCCTGTAAAATTATCCGAACTTCCCAAGATTAATCCCGATGAAATTGCAGAAATAATTTTCACTTCGGGATCTCTCGGAAGGGCCAAAGGCGTCATGCTGAGTCAGAAAAATCTCGCTTCCAACTTAATGGATATGACGAGCCTGGTCAAAATGTATCCGTCGGACAGGTTCCTGTCCGTTCTTCCAATCCACCATACATATGAATGCACCTGCGGATTTCTTTGCCCGTTATATACAGGTGGCTCAGCTCATTACGCCCGTTCATTAAAAACCATAGTGGACGATATGCAAACCGTTAAGCCGACAATCCTGCTTGCGGTTCCTTTGCTTTATGATAAAATGTACAAACGAATAACAAAAACAATCGAAGAAGATAAAATAAAATCCAAGGTAGTCCCGCCTTTAGTCAAGTTTACAGGCTTTCTCCAGAAATTCGGTCTAACGGAAATGAAGAAAAAGGTTTTTAAAGAACTACACGCAAGGTTCGGAGGTTCGATAAGACTTTTTATTGCCGGCGGAGCTGCACCGGATCCTTTAGTTGCAAAAGGATTGAGAGATTTTGGGTTTGCTTTTATTCAGGGATACGGGTTAACCGAAACCTCGCCTATCTTAGCATTAAATCAAATAGATAATTTTAAAGATAACGCTGCCGGATTACCGCTTCCCAACGTCGAATTAAAAATATTTGAACAGGATAAAGACGGAGTTGGTGAAATTTATGCTAAAGGCCCGAATGTAATGATTGGTTATTACAAAAACCCTCAGATGACGGCGGATGCTATGGAAGATGGATGGTTTAAAACCGGAGATGTAGGGTTTATAGATAATGATGGTTTTCTTCATATTAGCGGCAGAAAGAAGAACGTTATTATTGCAAATAACGGGAAAAATGTTTTTCCTGAAGAAATTGAAGATATTCTTAATCGCAGTCCTTTCGTAATGGAAACATTGGTATATGGAGAGGAAAACGAAAAAAATGACGAAATAATTGCAGCTCAGATAGTGATTGATGCAGAAGCTTTTATCGAATATTCCGAAAAGAATAATGTTCAGATTACCGATGAACTTGTAAAAGAAATTATAAGTAAAGAAGTTAAGGAAGCAAACAAAGAATTGGCAAGCTATAAAAGAATTAAAAAATATTATACCAGGGAAAAAGAATTCGAAAAAACTACTACTCAAAAGATAAAACGTTACCTAATAAGTAAGGAAAGAGAAATCGTTAAAGAATAATTTAAGACGATTGTGCCGCTTGACAAATAAAGATTATGATTCTTAATCAATCATCTTGAATCTTTATTTTTTGTGCCGGCCTGTTTTTTAATATATCTATAAAGAAGGTATGAAATTATAATTGCGGTTAAAGCGATAATAAATAAATGGACGTGCGATTCAATTGTATAAAGTGTTTTTTTCCAATTTTCACCCATGAAAAATCCTGTCAGTATAAAAGTAAGAGTCCAGATTAAGCCTCCTGAATATGCAAATACAGCAAAAACAGGGAATTCGAGTTCGGATGAACCTGCTATTAATGCCGTAAGATGTCTAATGCCTGGAATAAAATAGCCAATAGTTAAGCTCCACCTGCCGGATTTCTCAAACCATTTATGAGCCCTTTCAATTTTATCATTATCGACGTGGAAATATTTCCCATATTTATGAATTAACATCAGTCCGAAACTTTTGCCTATAAAATAACTTAACGTTATCCCGGTTATACTCCCAAGGAATGAAGATAAAATTGCGGGGAAAAAATGAAGATCACCTTTGTAAATTAAAAAACCAGCAAACGTAAGCAGGGTTTCATCCGGGACAGGTAGCCCGATTATCCCGAACATTAACAAACAATAAAGTGCAATGTATCCGTATTTGCTTATTAAAAAAATTACTGTCTCCAATTAATAACCATTTTCCTGTTTATTTATATGGAAATTGTACTTGAGTGAATATGCAAAATATAAACTAATAATTAACTCAAATTAAAAGATAATTATCTTTGGTATAATTATTAAAAAACATCATTTTCCGTTATGACGAACAGCGCAATCAGATTTTCAAATAATGTCGAAATAATCATATAAAGGAGTAGTTTAATAATCCTCAATAATTAAGCACAATTAACATTTTCTTAATTATTCCTTCATCTAAATATTTTATAATTGCATAAACAATTGGAGAAAATTCTCATTCTTGCTACAGTATAGATTTAATTCATTTTTTGTAAATGAATCGCTAAATCATTCGATAATACGGTCATTAAATACAGATAGGAGTTACTCTATGATCGAATTGAATAAAGCTGTAGGAAATAGCACGGCAAATATTAATTATACCCTGAATCATTTTTCAGCGTTCAATAGAAGCGGGATAAATAAAGCCGATATGGGAAAATTGAATGAGGCACTAATTGATTTCGATAAAGCAATAGAAATTAACCCCAATAACGCAACGGCGTTTTATAACCGTGGAACTATTAAAGCCGACCTGGGTGATTTCGATGGTGCTAGAGAAGATTTTAAAATGGCACTTAGCTTACAGCAAAAGTCGGCGGTTGAATTTTATTTAAAAGGCATCAGAGAAAGAAAAGAAGGCAATTATTTTGATGCTATACAAAATTATACTAAGGCAATTGAGTTAAACGCACATTTTGCAGAAGCATATTTAAAAAGAGCCGAAGTATATTCTGATATCGGTGAGTATACCAAGGCCATTGAAGATTATGATAGGGCTATAGAATTGAACCCGGATTATTCGTTAGCTTACAGCAACCGGGCACTTGTTAAAGCTGATTTAGGTGATTATTTTGGTGCAATGGCAGATATGAAAAGCGCAGTTAAAATTTCGAATGAGAAAATTTAGTTTGTTTTTTTCTTCCCCTTTTAATGAAGAAAATGTCCGGTATTCTGCAGTATTGATCATCGAAAGGGGAAGTTTTTTATAATTTGGATATTATTATAAAAGATTAATAAATATTAATCTTACATTAATCTTCTTTTAATAATTCCTTAATAAGTTTCATCTGGATAAATTAAATCATTCGTTTGAACAATTTTTCCCTAAGGAGGAATAAAAAAGTATGAAATCCCGTTTTTTAACATTTGCAATGACTTTCTCATTTGCATTTTTAATTTTGGGATGGACTGCAAACGCCCAGAATAAAACTACTGATAAAAAAGAAGTTCCGAAGAAGCAAACAGTAGTTACTCATACAAAATCTCTGAAAATGTCTCATCTTAAAACTTCTCCAAAAACTCATAAAACCATGACTTCAAAAAAGAGTACTTTGATGAAGAATGAGAAGAAAATGACTTCTAAAAAATCAGAGATGATGAAAAAAACCGGTAAGACAAGCAAAAGAAATCTTAAGAGTAAGGCCGGTATGACAAAAATGCACACCAAAAAGATGGTGAAAAAAGAAATTCCGAAGGAAAAGAAAAAGGAAGGCAATAATTCTTCGGGAAATGGTAAATAACAATGAAGTCTCCCTTCATGTTTCCTCACAGAGGAGAGTCGTAAGGCTCTCCTTTTTTTTGTTCTTTTAAATACCATTAATGAAAATTAATGTAAAATCACAATTCCAAAGAGATGAGTTTCTTATTCTTGGTATTAAATGTAATTTTTTATTATGAAAATATTAATTGTTGAAGATGAAAAAAAAGTTGCGGCATTTGTAAAAAAAGGACTCGAACAGGAATATTATAGTGTTGATGTCGGGTACGACGGTAAAGAAGGACTTCAGCTTGCTCTAACTGAAGATTATGATTTGATCATCCTCGATTTAATGCTGCCTTTTAAAGATGGGATAAGCGTGATGAAAGAAATTCGCGCTGCGAAAATATTAACTCCGGTATTAATACTTACCGCTAAATTTACTACTTCCGATAAAATCGAGGGATTGGATTCCGGCGCCGACGATTACCTGACAAAACCATTCGCATTTGAAGAGCTCCTTGCACGGGTGAGGGCGTTGTTAAGAAGAAGTTCACAAATTAAGTCAATACAGTTAAGAGCATTCGATTTAGTGCTTGATACGCAAACCCATAAAGTATTAAGGAACGGTTCCGAAATAAATCTCACACCTAGAGAATATTCAATGCTTGAATACCTTCTGCGAAATAAAAACAAAGTTGTCTCCCGTACGCTTCTTTCCGAACATGTTTATGACTATCATTTTGATACCGATACAAACGTCATAGATGTTTACATAAATAAATTGCGAAATAAGATAGATAAAAATTTTGAAAAGCAGCTTTTGCACACCGTCCGTGGTGTAGGATATATTATTAGGGAATAGTCGAATTATTTTGTCCAATTCTCCTGAACCAGGAATAAGAAAATGGCGCTAATAAACAAGCTAAAAGGCTATATAAAAACAACTCGTTTCAAAACTACCATATGGTATTCCTCCCTTTTTCTTTTTCTTGAAATCGTTATCGGGTTAATTATTTATTTCTACCTGCATGAAAGTATGCATAAGCAGCTTGATTTATCATTGAGCAAGCAAGCCGATATGATATATAATTTTGTTAAAGAAAGTAAAATCGATCTTTCCGATTTTAAGCCGGATTCTATTTATACTTCTCCGGATGAACTGGTTTATGATTTAATATTCGAAGCCGTTGCCCTTAATCCGAGGAATACATTTATACAAGTTCAATTCAAAGATAAAACTATCTTTCAAACAGAAAACCTGATGGGAAATAACATCGACTTTCCCAAAATAGAAAACAATAAAAAAATTAACCTGATTGATTTTACAAATAAAAAATTGTCACACTACATTATCAGGGGGGCGTTTATCGATAAAGGAATGTATAAAATAATTGTTGCTTTCCCGATTGATTTAATAGACAGTACTTTATCAAGTTTAACCAACATTTATATAATAATTGCACCAATCTTTTTGCTTCTTTCAATATTCGGTGGTTCCGTTTTGTCGGCGAGATCGTTATCGAGGATAGATTCCATAATTAAAAAAACAGATGAAATTACAACTCAAAATCTGGAAGAAGAAATTGCAGGCGGAGAGTTTGATGACGAGTACGGGAGGCTGGTCCGCACTATGAATAATATGATCCGGAGAATTAAAACTTCTATAGATTATATGAACCAGTTTTCGATTTCTGCTTCGCATGAACTTAAAACACCGCTTACTATTCTTCGAGGTGAAATTGAAGTTGCATTAAAATCCGAAAATACGCCGGAAGAATATCTCGAAATTCTTAAAAGTAATTATGAAGAAACTTTAAAGCTTATAAATATTGTCAACAAGCTTTTCCTAATTTCCAGAATCGATCATTCTTTGATCGAGTTAAAAAGGATAGATGTTAGTATCGAAAACTTTTTGAAGAATATTGTCGGTCAGTTAAAGTTTTTGGGTAGGGAAAAGAGTGTCGATATCATACTGGATATTAAAAAAGATATTGAGATAAATATTGATGTCGAACTTATGAGACAGGTGTTTACAAACTTAATTGATAATGCTGTAAAATATGGAAGAGAAAACGAACCCGTCATTATTAAATCGGACGAAGATGGTAATAAAACGCTCAAAGTTTCCGTTATGAATAAAGGAGATGGAATTCCGGAGGATAACATTTCAAAAATTTTCGATAGATTTTACAGAGTTGATAATTCACGAAGTAGAACTACCGGCGGATCCGGTTTGGGATTATCGATCGTGAATTCAATAATAAATTTGCATGAGGGGAAAATTTCTGTTGAATCAATCCCCGGCAAAACCACGACATTTTCGGTATACTTGCAAAAAAGTATAAATTTAGTAGAAGTTTAAATATTCCAATCATTGTCTGCTCACACTTACTGCGAGCTTCGTTGAAGATGAACCCCCAATGCCTTAATTTTGTTAATCTTAAAAATGATTTATTTTAAAATTTTTACTTGGTAAAAGGGAGAAGATTAATGTCAAATGCATATTTCAAAGTACCGGTTCCGGTAAATGAGCCTGTGTTAAATTATGCCCCGGGAAGTCCCGAACGAGCGGAGATAAAAAAGAAACTTGTCGAATTACAATCGAAAGAAATTGAAATTCCTTTGATTATTGGAGGAGAGGAAATTAAAACAGGGAAAACAGCAGAAATAAGAGTTCCACATAATCTTTCTAAAAAATTAGGCGTCTATCATAAAGCCGGCGAGAAAGAAGTGAAAATGGCTATAGAAGAAGCGCTTGAAGCAAGAAAATCCTGGGCAGAAATGCCCTGGGAACATCGCGCTTCGATTTTTCAAAAAGCTGCCGAACTGCTTTCCGGCCCGTGGCGTGCAACAATAAATGCAGCTACAATGCTGGGACAATCAAAAACTGTGTACCAGGCAGAGATTGACGCTGCATGTGAGTTGATTGATTTCTGGAGATTCAATACATATTACATGACGCAGTTGATGTCCGATCAGCCATACTCTCCGAAAGGAATGTGGAACCGGATGGAATACAGACCTCTTGAAGGTTTTGTTTTTGCTGTAACTCCGTTTAACTTTACTTCTATTGCCGGCAACTTGCCGACAGCCCCGGTAATCGTTGGAAATGTCTCTTTATGGAAACCTGCATCGAGCGCAGTTTACTCAGCATATTATTTAATGAAGCTTTGGGAAGAGGCAGGTTTACCGAAGGGTGTAATTAATTTTATTCCCGGTTCGGGCGGACAGGTCGGCGACCCGGTTTTGGCAAGCCCCGAATTAGCAGGAATTCATTTTACCGGTTCAACTGCTGTTTTCCAGGGGATGTGGAAAACTGTCGGGAATAATATTAATAAATCAAAATATTATCCGAGAATTGTCGGCGAAACAGGCGGTAAAGATTTTATCTTTGTACATAATGCTGCCGATGTCGATGCACTGGTTGTTGCTGCGATCCGTGGTGCGTTTGAATACCAGGGACAAAAATGTTCGGCTGCTTCGAGGATGTATATTCCGAAATCAAGATGGAATGAATTTAAAGATAAATACACCGCCGAAGTTTCCAAAATTAAGATGGGAGAAGCCGAGGATTTCACAAACTTTATGACGTCCGTAATTGATAAAGCAGCTTTCAACAGCATAAAATCTTATATCGATTATGCTAAAGAATCAAAAGATGCAGAGATAATTACAGGTGGAAAATGCGACGATTCAAAAGGTTATTTTATTGAACCGACTACTATTGTAACAACCGATCCAAAATTCAAATCAATGCAGGAAGAAATCTTCGGGCCTGTTTTAACGATTTATGTTTACGACGATAACAAATTCGATGAAACACTTCAACTCTGCAATACAACTTCACCTTATGCCTTAACTGGCGCAATTTGGTCCCAGGATAGAAATGTATTGATAAAAATGTCGGATAAATTAAGAAATGCTGCAGGCAATTTTTATATTAACGATAAACCCACTGCAGCAGTAGTCGGGCAGCAGCCCTTTGGCGGCGGACGTGCATCCGGTACAAACGACAAAGCAGGAAGCGCAATGAATATTTTAAGATGGATGACGGTAAGATCGATTAAAGAGACGTTCGTTCCTCCGAAAGATTGGCGCTACCCGTTTATGGGTGAGAAGTAAAATTATTTTTTATTGAATTACTTAAACGTAGCATAGATTACAAATCTGTGCTACGATAAATATAAAACATTATTTCACTTGTTCTTCTTTTTTAATCAACTCAATTAATTCTTTTTCTATTTCTTTGCCTTTATTTTTACCATACCAGCCGTGTATCTTCTCATAAATTTCAGGTTTCTGTACACCGCTGTTTTTCAAACTTAAAAATAAATCTTGCGCGGCTTTTGGTCTAGGGCCCCACTTAAATAATTCATTACCTTCTTCATCAAATACAACAAGCTTCGGTATACTTTTGGAGCCGTTAGTAAGATATTGTTCCATAATATCGGGATGTGAATCGCGAAGCAGTATCCTGAAATTTATTTTTGAGTTTAACGATGCGATCTTTGCAATGTACGGAAGATTCTGTGCAGAATCGCCGCACCAATTTTCCGTTATTACCATCCATATCTGCGGTTCTTCAATTGAAGAAACAATTTCTTTTAGATCTTCGGAAGGAACAAATTGTTTGTCAATTCTTGAACTTCTTTGAAAATTAAGCTTTTTATAATCGAATAATTCTTTTTCTTTTTCATCCATTTTTTCAGGATTTGAATTTTCAATTTCATCTTTGAATCTTTTCATATATTCGGTATAAGTTAAACCGTTATGCGGTCTTTTATCAAGAAAAAATTGCTGTGCCATAGTTTTTACTCCGTATTATTCAAGAGACATTTACAAAAATCGTGCTTATTATTTTGTATTAGATTAAATACAAAGGAAAAGTTTCAAGACTATAATTAAAAGATCTTAATGTTGATGAAAATTACAAAAGACTGTGATTTTGAAAGATGTAATTTATGCATGGAAATAGAAAATTAATTAAGCGGCTGATAAAATAGAATTTCAATTACTATATGGAAGAAAAAATTTCTCCATTGTGAAAAAGGCAGAGGAATCTTTATCTAATCCAATCACTTTGACGTTGATGCCTCCTTTTGTTATTTGGAATATTAAATAATTAAAGGGCCTCATCTTGCCGCCGTCATACAAATCTTTATGAGTTCCCTTTCCCTTTGTTACCTCCACTCTTGGCCCGCCGCCACCTCCGGAAACTATAAAAATTTTACCGCCAATTTTAAACCTTTCATAGGTGTGTACATGACCGGAAATCATTGCCAAAGTTTTTTTAGAATTTATGAACTCCGGTACAAATGCTTTTTCAATTTCCGGGTTATCGGCGGTAATTATTTTATTCGAATAAGGAGGATGATGTAAAAATATTAAGATACCTTTAATGGCAGAAGAAGAATCATATCCATTCAACAATTGGGCATACCAGTCGATTTGGGTCTGCCTTTCTTTCTGTGTATAATAATCAAGGTTTGAATCCAAATAGATCAACGCAAGGCTGTCGTAGATTTGAGTGTACCAATGAGAAGTTCTAAATCGCGGAAATCTTTCGGAAAAATTCTTTAATCCTTTTTCCGCATTAAAATAGTAATCATGATTTCCAAGAATTACTGAAGTACTTATGCTGTCATGTTTTATTGGATAAATTAATGAATCAAAATTTAGCCACATATTAGTGTCAGATCCTTGGAATACCATGTCGCCTAAAATTATCAGCAAACCCGGGTGAAGCGAATCGATGCTTTGAATAATTTTTTCTCTTTCACTGTCATTTTGCTCTTTGCTCAGTATCCTGCCGAAAATGGAAGTTCTTTGTAGATCGCCGACTATGGCTACAGGTTTGGGCTCTGTTTTAAAAATAAATACCGAATCAATACCGTTCAGATTTTTTAAGACATTGATTTCATTAGAAGTCTGGGAAAGAACTGACTTACCGGTGAAAAGAATTAAGCATAAAAGTGAGATTTTTAATTTTTGAGATTTCATAAAACTTATTGAATTTAAGCAAATATACTCCGATTCTCAAAATAAACCGGGTAAAAGTGATTCCATTATATAGCAAATAAAATAAATTTACTGGAAAATTACCCTGTACCTAAAATTTAGCTTTATTTATTCAAATATAATTGTAAGTTTGAAACACATTTATGAAAAATATCTGAAGGGGCTCGGAAATTCAAATGGTTGAAACAAAATATTTTACTCCTGAAGAAGCAAGAAAAACCTTGCCTCTTGTTAGAAAAATTGTAAAAGATATTCTTGATACAACAAGAGAAATGAGATTGATCGCTGATGATATGAGCGGAAAGGTTGAAGACGACCCGGCAATTCAAAAAATGGTTCGGGATGTAAACGGATTTATGAATGAGCTGGAAGAAATAGGATGTTTTTACAAGGATTGGAATTTTACAATCGGCTTAGTCGATTTTCCCGCTGTGATCGACGGCAGAGATGTACTACTTTGCTGGAAAAGCGATGAAGACGATATCAAATATTATCATGAAATCGATAAAGGGTTTGCAGGCAGAAAATTAATTCCGGCAGAATATTTCAAAGAATAATATCCTCATTAATTCCCCAATTGAAAACCGGCAATAGAAGAAGTCGTATCTCCAGAATTTACATCTTTAATATGAAATAAAACTTTATACTTTCCAGGTGCATAAGTAGTATCGAGGTCGAATTGAGAATCGAGTCCAATATCCATTATTTTTTCGTTTTCTAATTTATCCATTATTTTTTTATCAACATCTTTTATTGTTTTACCGTCAGGCGTTATTAAATCTACGGTAAACGATATTTTTGTTTTGTATTTTTTGTTAGTTTCAACTTGTGTAAGACCCTTAACCCTTGTAGTAGCGTCGACTTCCCAGCCATTATCAAGCTGGTAAGCAAATGCTTCAGGGCTGAAGGCAGTCAATTTGGCTTCTTGTTTTTTCCCGCAGCCAATAAGAAAAACTGTAATAACAATTAAACCGGTTAACAAGCTTTTCATTTTACTCTTCTTTTAATAGCTAAGGCAGCTCATCAAAAAAATCAAATTTATTTTGATATTACAAAAATCATCAAAAGTAATTAATGAGCTGCCGCATAAATTTATCCGTTCTTTTTCTGGAAGTTAATCATAAAGGAGACTAAATCCTCAACTCCTTTTTTGGGGAAAGCATTATATATTGATGCACGTAAACCGCCTACCGAACGGTGTCCCTTTAATCCGCTGAAGCCTGCGACAGTTGCTTCTTCAACAAGTTTCTTTTCCAGGTCTTCGGACGCAAGATTAAAAGTAATATTCATTAACGACCGGCTGTCTTTATCGGCATGTCCCTTGAAAAACCCACCGCTTTCATCGATACAGTTATAAAGCAGGTTTGCTTTTTCTTTATTCACTTTATACATGTTATCCAAACCGCCATTCTTTAACAACCAGTTACTGATTAAGTTAATTATGTAAATTCCAAAAACGTTTGGAGTATTGTATAATGAATCCTTCTCCGTATGGGTTTTGTAATTTAACATAGTAGGAAGCGAATCCGCACATCTTTCAAGCAAATCTTTTCTTAATATTATAAACGTTACTCCCGATGGTCCCATATTTTTTTGTGCACCGGCATAAATAAATGCATATTTTTTAATATCAATTTTTTTGTGCAGCATATCCGACGAAGCATCGCAAATCAACGGGACACTGCCAACCTCCGGTTCCGTTTTCCATTGTGTACCGTAAATCGTATTATTCGATGTAAAATGGACGTATGAAGCATCGGGATCAAATTTCAATTCATCCTGTTTGGGAATTCTTTTAAAATTGCCTTCCTCTGTTGAAGCCGCAATATTAACAATCCCTACTCTTTTAGCTTCTTTAACGGCTTTTTTACTCCAGCTTCCAGTTACGATATAATCCGCTTTAAATCTTGGAAACATAAAATTCATCGGCACCATCGAAAATTGAAGACTGGCACCGCCCTGTAAAAACAGCATATCATAATCATCCGGAATATCCAATAATTTTTTTAGATTCTCCTTTGCTTCGCCAATTATTTTATCGAAACTTTTTGATCGGTGACTGATTTCAAGCACCGACATTCCCACTCCGGGGAGAACAAATAATTCTTCTTGCGCCTGCTTTAATACTTCTTCCGGCAATATTGCAGGGCCTGCACTAAAATTATAGATTCTTTTTTCCATTCTGCTTTTCCCTTTTTCTATTTTGTTATTTTATGTTTGTTGTTTCAGTTTAATTCTAAATCAAATGTACAAGCAATCCGTCTCTAAGTTTCGGTTCGAACCAGGTTGATTTTGGAGGCATTACCTCGCCATTATCTGCTATTTTCATTAATTCATCCACAGTTACCGGGTACATTGAAAATGCAACTTTGGCTTTACCGCTGTTTACGAGCTTTTCAAGTTCTTTTGTTCCTCTTATCCCACCGATGAAATCGATTCTTTTATTCGTTCGCGGATCGTCAATTCCTAAAATAGGATTTAACAAAAAGTCCTGTAAGATGCTTGCATCTAAAGTTTCAGCAACGGACTTTGATAAAGAAGTACTCGCAGAAATCGAATCGCGTGTTTTCAACATATACCAATCTCCGTCCAGGTACATACCATAGTTTCTGCTTTGCGTTGGTTCTTTTTGTGCTGATTTTTCTATTTCGAATTTTTCACCGACCATGTTTAAAAATTCTTCTTTACCCAAACCGTTGAGATCAACAACTACCCGGTTATACGGGAGAATCTGTACTTGTTCTGCGGGAAATAACACAGCGATAAAATAATTATATTCCTCGTTGCCATTATGGTTGGGGTTTTTCCCCTGTTTTACTTTTCTTGCACGGCTTGCGCTCGCAGCCCGGTGATGACCGTCTGCAATGTACAGATTAGATACTTTCCCGATTTCATCAATGATATTTTTATTATATTCATCAGGCAAAATCCAGATTGAATGTTTAATCCCGTCTTCTGTAGTAAAATTATATTCGGCTTCTTTACCCGAAAGAGTTATGTTAACTACATTATTTATTGCATCTATACCTCTATAAGTTAAAAAAACAGGGCCTGTTTGAGATTCTGTAGTTACGATATGATTTGTTCTATCGTCCTCTTTTTCCTTCCTTGTTTTTTCATGCTTTAAAATAATATCCTTATCATAATCATCAACCGAAAATGTTGCGGCAATCCCCGTTTGAGCGCGGCCGTTCATTTCCAGTTTATATAAATAAAAATGCGGCTTTTCATCTACTAATAACGGCGCTTCTTTTTTAAGCTTATCAAGGTTTTCTTTCGCTTTTTGATATACCTCCTTTGAATAAGGATTTATATCAGCCGGCAAATCAATTTCCGAACGAGTAACTTTCAAAAAACTTAATTTATTTTCCCCTGCCATTTCCCTTGCTTCTTCGGTATTAACAACGTCATATGGTACGCTGGCAACAAGATGAGCAGATTTTTTATTTGGTCTTAATGCTTTGAATGGTTTAATTACTGCCATAATTTATGAAATCTCCTTAAAAGAATTTTTTGTGCCTTTAAAAATCAATAAAATAACCACAATAATCCATTTATTTTGCGGGAATTTTAAGAATTTCAAAAATAAAAAAACAGATTTGAATAATATCATAAATACCGTTTTTTCAGTGTCTGCATAATTTCAACAATTTTTTCCCCGAAATTTCTGATTGGTAAGCAGATTTCTTCAGGTTAGTATAAATATTCATCAGTTATATTAAAATGGAAGAATCCATCTTCTTTCTAAGAATTAAAATTGAAACATTTCATTTTTGCTATTTTTTTATTATTTCTGTATATAATTTTTTGGCATTTCCGGTATGTGCTTTTTATAATGGCAGCATTTAAATATTTAAGAAATATTATCCTTCCTTACTCAATTCTTATATTCACATTAATAATAGCTTCTTGCTCACCGCCTGAACTTGAAAACCTTGAGGTAGCCAAAGATAAAATTGTTAAGTACCATGAATCAGGTCAATATGACAAAGATGTTTTAAAAGCACTAGTAGAGGCCAGAGATAAATTGAAAAATGTCGATGTAACACAAAATTCATTAATCATTTTTGATGTGGATGAAACGGCACTTTCGAATTATCCTTTTCTTAATGAAACCGGGTTCGGTTATATCCCAAAAATTTGGGATGAATGGGTAGAAGAAGCCGATGCACCGCCTATTTCTCCTGTGAGAGACTTTTATATGGAATTATTAACGAGAGGGATTCATACAATATTTATCACCAGCCGGCCTAGCAGCGAGTATGATGCTACATATAATAATTTAAAGTCTGCGGGTTATTATAACTTTGATACTCTAATAACGAAAAATGATTATGAAAAAAACTTGACATCAACCGAATATAAATCAAACAAACGGGAGGAACTGAAAGCAAGAGGCTACAATATCTTAGCAGTCGTTGGTGATCAGTGGAGCGATCTCGAGGGACCTGATCATGGGATCCAGGTGAAGCTTCCAAATTATATGTATTTGATAAAATAATGAATTAACCAAAACTCGAATTATCGGTTCATAGGCAATTCTCTAATCCGGAATTGGTTTTCGTTAACTGATACAATACATCCCCTTAATAAATCTTCTTTAATTCTTGGTAATAATTCTTTTAATATCTTTGTTACTTTAGAAGGATGTGGTTTTATAATTCTAATCGAAATTACACTTGGTTTATTTAATCCGCTTTGCACAACTATGCTGGAAAAATCTAAATCTTGAGTGATAATCACTGCGTCAACTTCTATTGCAAAGCTAATAATTTCTTGATCTGTCGTTGTTGCCGGCAAAAAGTCTGTTATTCTGTTTATATTATATCCGCTATTTCTCAACTCAGTAATGGTTATGGGCGAAATATGAACATCGGCAATAAATTTGATATTTATTTGCCAACCTAATTTCATCAATCGTTAATGGTTAATGGTTGGTGATGTTCACTTGCTAACCAAGCAGCATATTCAATAGCTTGCTTTAAATCCTCTTTTTCCAATTCGGGATATGATTTAATAATTTCATCATCCTTCATTCCGGAAGCTAATAATTTCAATACAAATGATACGGTAATTCTCATACCGCGGATTGTTGCCTGTCCTGTACATATATTAGGATTTACTGTTATTCGATCAAGTAATTTTGCCATAATTTTTTGTAAAGATTTTTTAACAAATATAAGAAAAACCCAATCGACTAAAAATCCAATAGCTTACAAAAGTTGTTTAATGCGGGCTTAAATAAATTTAAGTACAATTTATAAGGGGAAAATTCATAGTGTTACATGATCCTTAATTATATGTATTAAATAAAATAGATTTCGTAAATTGCTTTTTGAAAAGTTTCTCTGATCTTCCATAATTACTTAATGAAACGTTTCACCCGGAAGCTGTTAATTTAGCTGAGTTATAAATGAATAAAAATTCACTTTTAAATAATTTCTTGTTAATTCTTTTCTGTTTTATTTTTCCCTCCCCTGCGTATTCTCAGAATAAAATTAATTTATCGGAACAACCTGGAATACCATTAATCTCAAATTACACCATAAATAATTACTCTGCGGGAATGCAAAATTGGTGTGTCGTTCAAGATAAAAGTGGCGTCATATTTATTGCTAATGAATCCGGCGTTTTGGAATATAATGGATTTAATTGGAGATTAATTTCCGTACCGAACAATGTTGTAAGAAGCTTAGCAATTGATAAAGACGGGAGGATTTATGTCGGCGGATTAAATCAATTCGGTTATTTAAAACCCGATTCTATAGGGCAGATAAATTATTTTTCTTTAAATGAACTGCTTCCTAAGGATAAAAGAGATTTGGGAGATGTATGGACGGTGATTGTAAATCCGAGAGGCTTGTTCATTCAAACTTTTAAAAATTTGTTTTTATTCGAAGCCAATACGACCATTAGAGGTACTTATTTTGAGCAGATTACACACAAACCTGTTTGTAAAATCTGGGATACAAAAACCAGAATTAATCCTATATTTTCTGTAAATGATCAAATATATGTACATGAAAGATATATCGGTATTCAAAAACTTGTTGGTGATTCACTGAAGCTTGTACCCGGCGGCGAGCAATTTGCTCAGGATTTAATTTGTGTCATGCTACCTTATAACAATTCCCCAAATATTAGGAATAATAGCAAAGATATTTTAATTGGTTCATTAAGAAAAGGTTTGTATTTATTTAACGGGAACAAATTCGAAAAGTTCAATAATCAAGCGGACGATTATCTAATTAAAAACAGACTTTATTTTAAAGGTGCAGTATTAGGAAACGGATCTTTTGCTTTTGGAACTCAGCTTGGCGGGATTGTAATAATTGACAAAAACGGCAGACTAAAAAAAATAATAAATAAAAAAGTCGGCCTTAATGACGGGACAATTTGGTATTTATTTGTGGACAGAGAGGGGAATCTCTGGGCCGCATTAAATAACGGAATTGCAAAAATTCTCTATCCGTCATCTTTGTCCGAGTTTGATGAAAAATCCGGATTTTCCGGTTCGATTAATTCCGTAAAAGAATTTAATAATGAAATCTATCTTGCAACCGGTTCAGGTGTTTATTTATTAAATAAGAAACCAGACGAAACTGGGAATATCCATTTTATTCCGGTTGAAGGAATCGCTGTTCAATCCTGGGATATTTATAAAATTGATGGTAAAATTTTAGCGGCAACAAACGATGGTATTTTTGAAATCTACGGCACAAATTCCAAACTGGTTGATAATGATTTAAGATACACTCTCTGCCTGCATCAATTGCAAGCCGATTCGTCTATTATTTATGCAGGAACACAAACCGGTTTATCAGTAATCAAATTTGACGGGAAAATTTTTAAAGTTTTAGGTAAAGTTCCCAATATTTCAAATCCTATTTCAAATATCGAGACCGATATGGACGGCCATTTATTTCTTGAAGATGTGATTGGCAATTTGAACGTATTAAATATTCCCCGGGAAAAAACTTTATTAGATAAATATTCAATATACCCGCTGAATTTGCCTGATAAAAAAGAGCAATTATTTTACTTTGACAAGAAAGTATACTTCTTTGATGATAAGAGCATTTTCAGCTATGATTTTAAAATAAAAAAAATTATTTCTGCAAAAATATTTGAAAGAATCTTTCCCGACAAAAACAT